>JANWYL010000005.1 GCA_025056955.1 Sandaracinaceae bacterium
GATTCGGTGTAAAGCACCTTATCGCCAAGAACAAGGGGAATGCCTGGAGATCCCCTCTTCACCTGCACCTTCCACACCATTTCACCATCCTTGGCGCGCACGCAAATCAGCCCCCCCTCACTCGAAGCCAGAATCAACCTTTCACCTGGTGCGGCCGCGATACCAACCACGCCGGTATACTCCTTTCGCAACCACCTCACCGAACCATTTGAGGGCTCAAGGGCGTAGAGCCCGCCGCTGTATGAAGCCGCATAGAGAAGCCCGCCAAAATAAACCGGCGTGGCATCGGCGTCGAGGGGGCGGAAGATTCCAGGGCGCTCAAGAGGAGGGAGGTCGGCAGCGCTCTCCCTCACCCAGTAGCGCCGGCCGTCGCTTGGGTCAAAGGCCACAATGGCCCCGTCGGTGAACGCCGTGATAAGCCTCCCATCCCTCCAAAGAAGCCCTGCGTGCCCCGTGACCGAAAAACCCTCAGGGAGAGGCCGCTCGTACCTCCAGAGCACCTCACCTTTTTTTCGGTCAAAGGCCTCAACCGTGTCATTGACCGTCACCACAAAAAGCGCATCTTCGGTGACCAAAGGGGTATTCGCAAGCGCCCCTCGGAGTTCGGTGCGCCAC
This sequence comes from Sandaracinaceae bacterium, assembly GCA_025056955.1. GTDB lineage: Bacteria > Myxococcota_A > Polyangia > Polyangiales > Sandaracinaceae > JANWYL01. Next base: position 616 of record JANWYL010000005.1, read on the forward strand.
TTGAGCTTACCCCCTTGGGCTTCAAGCGCGTAGAGAAAGCCATCATCGCTTCCAAAATAGAGAACTTCCCCATCTGGGCTTAGCGCGGCCTGGGCGCTCACCCCACCCGAGACCAAATACACCCAAAGGGGTGTGCCAGAAAAGGTGATCGCCCAAAGCTCACCGCGGCTTGTGCCCACATAGAGCCTCCCACGCTTCTCGTCGAAAAGGGGAGGAGCAGCCTCAACCGGAACATAGGCACCTTCCCACGCAGAAACGAGGCTCCTAAACCACCTCACCCGAAGCTCACCCCTACCCCTCGGAGCACCCAACTCCCCCCACCACCAATCGTGGTACACCGGAAAAACACCCCCACCGCACCCCCAAAGCATTAACCAAGGTAAGGCCAAAGCCAAAAACCTCATTCACCCTCGCCCTTGGATTCCTGCTTCTCCCTGAGCCTCCGGATGAGCTCCTCGATTTCAAACTCCGCAGCCCCGCCTCCTGCCAATGGGTTGAATTCCCGGAGCCTCAGCTCGGCCTGGGCGCGGACATAGGAAAACTCAGGCTCCCATTTGTTGCGTTCAAGGTCTTTTTTGCGAAGCTCATCGAGAAGGGATTGCAAGCTGGCTTGCGCTTTTTGCTTTTCCCCCCGAACGAGCTCTAAACGCGCCAAATGGTAGCGGGCCACAGCTTCAAAGGCCTTGCCGTGGATTTCAGAAAGGCGCTCGTAAGCCGCCTTGGCCTCATCCCAATGGCCCATCGCCTCTTCAGCCGCCCCAAGACCCTCAAGCGCCATCCGCTCAAGGGTTTGAAAGCGCTTGTTCGAGGCTCGGATGGCGCGCTCGAAGTGTTCCTTGGCTTCTTCGTAGCGGGAAAGACCAAGCGCAGCCCGCCCAGCCCCAAGCTCGGCAATGAGCCCAGCCAAAGTGCCTTCTTGCGCCTTGGAGAGCGCCTCAAAGGCAGCCAAGGCCGCCTCGTCCCGCTCCTTTTCACTGGCAAAACGCTTTTCTTTCTTTTCCTTCCCCTCAGAGTCAATGAGGGGCTTATCGCTGACCAGGGCACGCGAAATCTCAAGCCCCTCCTTGAGTGCCCGACCCCTTTCGCTTGCCCCCCTCTCTGAAATCACGCCCCAAACCACTAACCCAAGTGCCACAAGGCCCATCGCCCCAAGCGCCCAGAGAATCGCTCGCTTGTGCTTCTCAAAAAAGCCCTGCGTGCTCAAAACCGCACGCCCAATTTCACTTTCCTGAAGGACCTCTTCGAGGGAATCGGCTTCGGGCACTGGCTTTTCTTCTTTGGGCCTTTCTTGGATGCCCATTTTTGCAGCTTCTTGGGCTTTTCGCGCTTCTTTTTTGGCCCGCTTTGCCGCAGCCTTTGCCGCCTTGAGGGCCGCAAGACGCGCCCCAGCCGTCAAGCGCTTCCCTGAGGCCTCGGGCTTGGCTTGAACCTCGTCAAATACCGCATCGACCACCTCGCCTTCCTTTTGTTTCTCCGTCCCTGAGGCGCTCCCTTCGCCCTCGCTACCCCCTTGGGGGAGCTCTTTTTCAGCACTCGGCCCTTCGCTTGACATCTTGTGGCCTCATGGATTAGTAGGTCCTCTCGGGACGTCAAGAGCTACACCTGCTCGTGTTGCATGATGAAGTGCACCGATTGCCACACCCGCCACAGTTGTTGGGGTCGATGTCGGTATGGACGCACATGTCGTTGCAGCAGTGGTTGGTGAGTGCGAGTGAGGTGCAGGCTGGGCCACCAGAACGGCTTGTGCGTCCGCAAGTGCACCTTCCACCCATGCACACCTCCCCAGGACCGCACTGCACACCACAAGCACCGCAGTGCCTCACGTTGGTGTTGGTGTTGGCCTCGCAACCATTTGATGGATTTCCATCGCAATCGGCAAATCCGATAAATCCGAAGGGGCATGATGCATCTCCTCCTGCATCCATTGCCCACGCATCCACCCCTCCATCTCTCCCTGCGTCAACGCCACTGTCTCGGGAGGCGTCGGTGCCTGCATCCATTGAGGTTCCAGAGCAGACCCCTGCCCCTCCGCTGGGAATTCCAGTAATGCACATTCCGCTGCACTCGCAGCCATTTTCTGCGTTTCTGTCGCAATCCGCAAAGCCGCTATTGCAAGTGAACCCGCACCCGCCTCCAGAGCAGGTGCGGGTGGAGTTGGCGCGGTCTGGGCAGCGGTTGCCACAAGTGCCGCAGTTTTGCAGGTCACTCATCAAATCCACGCACATCCCACCATCGCAGCGCTCGCAAAAGGCATCTGCGCCAGGCACGTCAGCTGTTGCATCCATCCCACCATCCAAAGCATCTCGCTAAGCCACCATCATCAGCGCCTTCGGAGCACTGGCTTTGCCCTTCAAGGCTTCCATCATTAAGGCTTGAAAGTTCGGTTGCACATTGGCAACCTTCAGGCCCATTGCAATTGCACTCTTCTTTTGGACGGATAGGCACGTGCTTGACGATCAGCTGGCCCGCTGCATATCCCCCCTTGACCGCTTTGGAAGCCCAGGTTGAAGAGCCCTTTCTGACTTCGATCTTGACAAAAAACTCCCGCGAGATCTCTCCATTTCTTGGCGCAAGGGCGATGCGCCAGGTTTTTCCGCTTGGCATCACGCTTCCAGACGTTTCGAAAACACGCTCCCATGAACCACCCTGAGCTCGCCCCGATATCTCGTACTGGATGCTCAGCCCCGATTCATGCGGGCAAGGCTCAAGGACGAGGATGACCTGGGTGCGCGCATTGCCCCCGCAAGAAAGGAGCAAGAAAAAAAGGAATAAATTCCATCCATGCCTCAAAAGCTTTGCGCCCATCCTGAGCGGATTATGCCTCATCTTGTCGATATGGAAAATGGCCAGACCCGCAAATTGGCTCATCGCCACCTTTGGTTGAATCGATGGATGGCTGCATTCTCAAGAAAAGGCAAGCACCCTTTTGGCTTCGGGCAATTCAGGTGTTTTTGGTCTTGGCGTCGATTCCTCTGCGCTACCTCTGGCGGGAGCTCACAGCACCCCATCCGCCCGATCGGGACGAAAAGCTCAAATGGTGGGGGGAGATTTTGGCAAACACTTTGGAGCGGCTAGGCGCTGCTTTTGTCAAACTCGGGCAGATCGCAAGCACCCGACCTGATCTTTTGCCCCTTCCCATCATCAAGGCCTTGGAGCGACTCCAGGATCGGGTCGCTCCCCTCCCTTTTGAGCGCATCAAGCCCCTGCTTCAGGCAGCGTGGGGAGCAAGGTACGACGAAATCGGGGTCGAGCCTGTGCCGATCGCTTCCGCTTCTGTGGCTCAGGTGCACAAAGGGAAGCTCCCAAGCGGAGGGGGGATTGCCATCAAGGTGCAGAGGCCGGAAGCGCGCTTTCAAATCGAGCGCGACCTTGAGCTCATGCGCTGGATGGCAAGGCTTCTTGACCTCGTTCCCACCCTCAAGTGGATGTCGATCCCAGGAGCAGTCGCAGGCTTTGGCCAGGCCCTCCTTGGGCAGCTCGATTTTCGGAAAGAAGCCCAAAACCTCCGCCTCTTTGCAAAAAACTTTCGCAAGGAGCGGGGCATTCGTTTTCCAAAGGTATTTGATGACCTTTCTTCTGAGACGGTGCTTGTCATGGAATACATCGAGGGTGTCAAGGCCACTTCGGTTGAGGGGCTTTGGGCAGGCCTTTGCCCTTCTGAAAGCGCCAAAAAACGAGCGCTTCTTGCTGAGCGCGGTTGCCGCGCTGTGGCCAAGATGATTTTTGAAGATGCCTTTGTTCATGCTGATCTCCACCCCGGGAACATTCTCCTTTGCGAGGGAGAAACGATGGCTTTTCTCGATTGTGGAATGGTGGCGGAGATTCCTCCTGAGATGCTCCGCCCTTGGACAGATGTGTTTTTGGCAATGGCACAGGGCGATGGGCCTTGGGCTGCAGAGCTTTTCTACGTCCATGCCCCTTTGGCCGAAGTGGAGGATTATGAAAGGTACGAGCGCGAAATTTCAGAAAAAATCGGGCTGCTCTACCGGGCCAGGCTAGGCGATGTGGAGATCAGCCAGGTGATTGGCGGCCTTATGGATGTTCTCAGAAGGCATCGGGTGCAAATCGATCCAGTCTTTACCAACGTCAATGTGGCCCTTCTTGTGGCTGAGGGCCTCGGCAAGCAGCTTGATCCCGAAATCGATCTTTTGCGGGTGGTGGCTCCTTACCTTTTGGCGGCTCGGCTTGCCGCGCCGCCAGGTCGCAAGCCACGTCGGGCTTCTCTGAGAAAAGGGGGCTTGGTTGGTTGAATTAAAAAAGATATGCTTGGGAAGTCACAAAAAGGAGGTATCAATCACAAAAAGTCGGAGGAAAGCATGGGACGATTCGAGAAGTTGAATTGTTTTGTGTTTTTGTCTGGATGCGTTGGCAAGGGATAGGCGATGAGCAAGCGGCTCTTTGTTGGCGGTCTGAGCTGGGGGACAACGGACGAATCCTTAAGAAGCGCTTTTGAGCGTTTTGGCGAGGTGCTTGAAGCCAAGGTGATTGTGGATCGCGAAACAGGGCGCTCACGTGGCTTTGGCTTTGTGACTTTTGCCGATCCTCAAGCGGCTCAAGCAGCAGCCAAGGAGATGAACGGAGCGGTTTTGGATTCACGCGTGATCAACGTGGGCGAAGCGCACGAGCGGAATCCAGGACGGGCAAGGCACAACGCTCCAAACGGGTCGAAGCAAGGCCTTGCAGGTGGGGGGCGGGCCCAACGCGAGGCACAAGCAGGTCCTTCGCGCAGTTTCAACCGATCCTTGGAATCGGCTGAAGCCCATGGCTTGCCTGTAGAGACAGAAGAAGGATCGGAGGAAAAGGAAGAACCAAAGGCGCATTCCAGAAAAAAGCAACGCAAGTCATCCAAGCGCAAGTTGCGGGTGGGCTGGCGCAGGATCAGGGAAGAAGAAGAGCGCCGAGAAAAGGAGTGGTCCTCTGCCCGCTATGGATCTGGACGATGGTGGAATGACGAGGAAGAATGAGTGAGTTTTTGGGGAAGGTTGCCTTTTATGAGGCAGGTCTCATGAAGCAGGCCCAAGCCACCTTCCCAAGGTCCCAACGCGAAGGCCTATGGTGGCATCGGTGGCAATGCCTACGTCCATCCCTTGCCTTTGTTCGGCATAGATGCGAAAGCCGGTTGTGATGGCAAGGGGGCCAGCGAGATCGAGAGAAAAGTCAATGCTGCCTCGGAGTTGCCAGCGATTGGTGTCTCCTGGGTCGGCAAAGAAAAAGTCAAAAAGCCCTTGGAGCTTGACAAAGCGCTCTCCTGCGCGAAGCCAATCCCAGGGTCGGAGGGAGAGCATAACTCCCCCGCCTGCTTCGACTTCCTGAGAAGGGTCAAGGAGTTGGCTTTCGATTCCAAGCTGGAGCTTGAGCTCAAGCTCGGGAGTAAATGGAAAGCGCGCTCCGATTGTCGGCCGAAACAAAAAGAAATGATAGGAGCGGGTTGGAGGCTGGGTGAGCTCGGTTTCGGCAAAGAGTTCAAGATACGGGTCAGGAAGCAACGAAGAAGGGGCGTTTGGATCCGGGCGGAGGCCCCGATAACTCGCGGTCGATCGGAGCTGAACCTGATCCACCGCTTCGTCAAAAGAGCCCGGTGTGCGCATTTCCATTGTCGTACGCCGCTCTGTCCACTGCGTCCGGTAGCGGAAGATGCCAAGGCTTTCCCAGGTCCATTGGGGAGCAGATACGTCGAGGCGGATGTTGACTTCAACCCCCATTGCCACAGTGGAGGAACGGTTGAGCTGGGCCGCGCGATAGCCGGCACGGTTGCTGATATTTGAGCCTGAAAAGTTCCCATCCACAAAGCCCTGAACGAGCCACTCTGGAGCCTCGTTGGGCGAAGGTCGGCCATCGCGTGGATCCACGGTGCTTGGTTTCGAAAGGAGCGCCAGAACCACTTCCCGAACGTTGATGAGATCGCTTTTTGGTTTTCCTTGAAGGCCAGGCATTCGCTCAGCGCGCGCAGGCGACCAGCGGCTCCCTTCTGGAAGGCGGGGCAGGCGAGAGGCCAAAAAACGGGTTGTGACCACATGATAGCCCACGCGCGCAATCGCTTGCCTCCCACGCACCCTCAGCGAAGAGCCAGTGCCAGTGAGGCCTGGGGTGACGATGCCAAGGGCTTCTCGTTGCTCGGCCACAAGCTGCAGCCATTCTTTTGGCACAGTCGCTTCATAGACCACCTCATCGTGTTCGATTGCAGCGTAAAAATCACTGGCGGTCAGGGCCCCTTCCCTTGAAGGGCGAAAGCTTTGGTCGATAAGGGAGCGGTTGAGAATGGCCACATCGGCTTGAAAGGCTTCCCGCAACAAAGAAGCGCTCAGTTCAAGCATGCCCTGAACGTCGATCCTTCGGCTCAAACGCCCTCCAGGTAGCTCCTTTCCCCAGGTTTCGCAATAGGAAGGCCCAATCCGATCGAGAAACTTGAGGATTGGCTCCCCGACTGTGATGCCTCGTTGCCCAAGGGGTTGGGCGAGCATCGACCACGAAGCAAAGCGCAAATCAGGGTCCCTTCGCGCGATGATTTCCACAGCGTCGTCAAGGGGGGGAGAAACGATGGCTGGAGAAATCTCTGTCGGGCGTCCAAAAAGCAAGCGATTTTGCCGATCAGAAACCACGACGAGATCAGGCCTTTCCTCTTCCGAAAGGGGCTCAAGAAGCGCAAATAGCGATTGCAGAGAACCGTCAAAAACCAAAAGCACAAAAGAAGCACGCTCTCGGAGCGCTTTCACACCAAAACGAAGGCGCTCAAGAGGTGGCAAAATTTCAAGCCCTTTTCGGAGCTCCGGAATGACGCTCTCAAAAGCGGCTTGGTCAATTAAGGCAATCAGCCCAATTTCCAGGTCCCCAGCCTCGAGAATTGGAAAAGGATCGCCCGCATCGACAATCCATTGGCACAAGGGCTGGGAAGAAGGGGTCGCGCATTTCAGGTTGGAAGCGACATAAAAAAGCCCGCGCTCGCGAAGGGCTTTTGCCACCCGAACCATCAAGGTGCGAGGAGCATTGACCTCGCGGGCGCCAAAGGCCAAAAAATCATACCCCAATTCATTTACGGCATCTGCCAGGGCTTCTGGATCGTGTTCCTGTGCAAAACGGACCACACCCCCTTGGACGAGGAGACCCCCCGCATCAAAGACGAGGGGGTTATCTTCCGCCCAAGCTTGCCTGAGAAGGGCGTGGGTATAGAGGGCTGCCTCGTGAGGAATGAGCCACTCCTCGCCATCGCAGACAGGGATTCCCCACCGGCCCTCAATATGGGCTGTTCCGATGATCCGAACACTTGGCTCTCTGGCTTCAAAGGAATCGGCGCGAAGCCTTCCTTTCCCCCAAAAACAAATCAGCCCAAGACAACACCATGCAAAGCGCCCCACTCCCCTTTTTGTGACAATTTTACACGGGAAAGGTTTTTTGCAAAAAAACAAAGCCCCTACCGCTCGACCTCGCTCAATGGCCGACCTTCTCGAGCTGCCATTGCCTTTTTGGCTTGGGCTTCGAGGGCTTGCTTTTCGCGCTTTCTCCGCCTTCGGGCTGCTTCTGCTTCTTTCTTTCTGCGCTTGACCGAAGGCTTCATGTAGTGGCGACGGCGCTTGAGCTCGCGCAAAATGCCTTCTGCAGCCATCTTGCGCTTAAGGTGCTTAAGGGCCCTGTCAATGCCCTTGTCTCCGACAATGACTTCAACTGGCTTACACTCGACGAATTCAGGGGCTTGAGACACGCAATTCTCCTTTTCGATTGGTGAATTTGGGCTGTAGTTCGTAGCCTTTTCTTGCAAAAGTGCAAGTCAACCTGCCGTTGCCACGGCGCTAAACGAAACGCTGACATCCACAGTGACCGAGACGCTTGCAAAAGCTTGAGCAAAAGCAGAGGCGGCCGAAGCAGCGCAAGCTCCTGCTTGCATTCCAAGGGAAGCCACTGCTCCTGGGACCCCAGGCGCAAGCCGCACCACTTCTTCGGCGCTTTCGCGCAGCCGTTGCGCACGCTCTTTGATGGCAAGGATTTGGCTCACCCCCTCTCGCATGGCGCGGTCGATCCGGTTCAATCGGGCTTGCTGCTCAGGATCGAGCCCTCCTTCTCCAGAAACCCTAAGCTTTCCCTTTGTGCAGCGGGCTTCCGCTTCGAGGCGCGCATCGCAAGAAGCACGGCATTGGGCGCTTGCCTGAGGCGGGCGGACGTGGCCAGTGCAGTAGGGCTCGCGGTACTTCACAGAACAGCCCCCCCGGCATTCGCCGCGGCAATTGGCCTGCCCTGAAACCACACAGCGCCCTTCGCAACGCCCTTCGCAACGCCCAGCACAAGAGCCATCGGCTGCCCTCATGCTGCACCTCCCCTCGCAAATCCCCTCGCAATTTCCACCACAGCTGCCTGAGACCTCCACGGCGCAGCTTCCACGGCATTCGGCATCGCAGTAGCCGCGGATTTCTCCACCCTCGCACTGGAGCTCAATTTGCCCGGGATCCACCCTGGCCTCGCACTCGGCAATGCAGCGGCTGTAGGCGTCCACCGACACCTCGCAGCGAGGTGGTTGGGCTTCGATTTTCACTGTGTAGCGCGCACGAAGCGCCCTGAGCTCCTCGCTGAACCTGAGCTTGACCCTCTCGCACACTTCGCGCACATCGCCGCCTAGCTCGGCTTCGCTCATGCCCAAGGCCAGCCCTGTGTTGCGGCAGCCTTGGATCAGCTGGGCTTGTGCTTCGTTCACGGCCTCTTCAAAGCGCATTGCCGCATCGACAAAGGCCTTGAGTCGGGCTGCGCTTTCTCCCGCCCCAAAGTTTCGGTTGCAACTGGAAAGCCCACCTGCTTCTCCCGAAGCGCCTCCCGAGACCCCTGTGGCCACACGGCCTCCGAGCGCAGCCTGACCTCCCATGGCCCCACATCCAAAAGAGGTCAATCCGATTGCGCAAAAAGCAAAAACCCGTTCAATCCTTGCCTTTTCTTTCATGGGGCGCCAGCCTAGCAAAGCCTCCGCGAGCCATCAAATGACAGCCAAAAAACAGACAATTTGGGTTGCATGCACCCTTGGCGCGGAAGCCCCTTTGCGCGAAGAACTCATCGAAATCGGCTTTTCAAATATCAAGACCAGCAAAGGAGGAGTAAAAGTTGAAATCGGCGGCCAGGATCCAATTCAATGCGCTTTCCAGATTTGTTTGTGGAGCAGAATCGGCTCCCGCGTGTATATCCCGATTGGGAAATTTAAGAGAATCAAAGACAAATTTGACATCTATTCGGCAATTAAATCAATTGAATGGGAAGCCTGGATTCACCCAAATTCAACTCTTGCAATTCGCTCAAGCGGAAAAACTTCGCCACTCCTTCGCGATTTGCGATTCATTTCACTTGTGGCCAAAGATGGAATCGTCGATCGAATTCGAGAGCGCATGGGCAATAGGCCTTCTGTTGATGTACTAAATCCCGATCTGCTCATCATGATCAATTTTGAGCATGGGGTTTTGAGGGTTTTTTTGGATGCATCTGGAGCTTCACTCCATAAAAGGGGATATCGCCAATTTCAGGGGGCTGCTCCTTTGAAAGAAAACCTTGCCGCCGCGCTTTTGCGCTTTTCCGGATGGGATCGGCGCGCTCCCCTCGTCGACCCTTTTTGCGGCTCGGGCACAATTCCAATTGAGGCTGACCTCTGGGCCCGAAATGTGGCCCCGGGGCTTTCAAAACATTTTGGCATTGAAAAATGGCCTGCTTTGGATGAAAAAAGCCGCCGATTTTTTTCTGATCTTCGGGCCCAGGCCCAAGCCTCTATCCTTTCAACTGGTCCGGAAATTTGGGGGCTGGATATCGATGGCCGAGCCATCGAGCAGGCGCGCCAAAACGCCAAAATCGCCCAAAGCCTCGCCCGTTTCCAAAAACGCTCGGTCGATGAGTTGGAGCTTCCCCAAAACGCAAGGGGTTGGATTGTCTCAAACGTTCCCTATGGCCATAGGCTCAAAGGCTCTTCTGAGTGGCTCAAAGGGCTCGAGCGCCTGCTCGAGAAGGCACCCTCCTGGGAGTGGTCGATTTTTGCAATGGAAAAAAGCCTCAAGGGCAGAAGCCCGATCCTCGAAAAGGCCAAGGCCAAACATTTTATCCGAAATGGGCGTCTTGATTGCGCATTGATTTCCTCGCATCAGCTTGATTCTTTCTCGTAAAGCCCAGCGACTGCCAAGCGCAGCTTTTCTGCTTCCACTTCTTCTGGTGGAATTGGCTTGCCAATCACCACGTGAATTGTCGAGCGAAAACGCCTTGGGAGCTTTTTGAGCGGTGCGCCTCCCTCAAAGCTGAACCAACTGCCCCAAAGCCCACGGAGGGCCACTGGCACCACTGGAACAGGGCTTTCTGAAATGATCCGCTCAATTCCTTTGCGAAAATCCATGATCTCGCCAGTTCTCGTCAAAGCTCCTTCGGGAAAGATTCCAATCGGATTTCCTTCACGCAAAACCTTTTTGATTTCAGAGAAAGCATTCTCAAGGATCGTTTGAGATTCGCTTTTTCCAGCGATTGGAATCACTTGGGCCCATCGAAATAGCCATTTGAGGATTGGTATCTCGTAAAAACGATAATGCATGACAAAACGCACAGGCCTTGGAACAGCAGAGCCAAGCACAAACGCATCGACGTAGCTCACGTGATTTGCGACAAGAACAAAGGCTCCCTTTTCTGGAATGTTTTCGACTCCCTCAACCCGCAGGCGATATGCGGTATTCGTCACAATCCACACGAGAAAACGCAATAAAAACTCTGGAAGCAGGGAGAAGATGTAAACCGAAGCGATTGCATTGAGGACCGCTGCCAGGAGAAACATTTCTGGGATCGATAACTTAAAAAGGTTGCGGAAAATGTAAGCGATTATGGCGGAGAAGACGATAAACAAGGAATTGATGATGTTGTTTGCTGCAATCGTTCTCGACCGCTCCTCTTCTTTGCTTCTCGACTGAAGCAAAGCAAAGAGGGGAACAGAGTACACACCGCCAAAAAAACCAACCATCGAGAAGTCAAATAGAATTCTCAAGTTGGATGACCAGTGGCTCTGCGAAATGAAAAATTCTTTCCATCCGATTTGGGATGCTGGTGGAAGGTAGCCCCGTGTGGTGAAAAACAAATCGATGAGGAATAAGGTCATCAAGATGGCAGCAAATGGAACGAGCCCAAGTTCAATCCTTCCCCTTGAAAGAAATTCGCAGGAAACCGAGCCTGCACCCACGCCGATGGAAAAGGCGATGAGGCACAAGGTGATCACACTGGTTGAAGCCCCAAGGAGCGATAAAACGAATGTTGGAAGCTGGATCATGAGAAGCGCCCCAAGGAGCCAAAACCAGGATATTCCAAGAATGGAAAGCCAAACCGCTTTTTCCTTTTTTGCGTCGCGGATGATTTGTATCGTCTGTGACCAGATATTCCAGCGTATCTTTAAATCGGGAACAAGGGATGGAAGTGGAGGGATCCGAAGCGCAGCGATATAGCCAAGCCCTGCGACGAGCAAAAGCATAAGGGAGTTGAGCCAAACCCCATGTTCTGGGATTGCAACCACCTCTGCGCCAGCGATTTGACCTGTGAGAATTGCAATATAGGTCCCCATTTCGACCAATCCATTTCCTGCAATGAGCTCTTCGCGACGCAGAACTTGTGGGAGAAGAGAGTACTTCGCAGGTCCAAAGAGGGTCGATTGGGCTCCAAGGAGCATGAGGGCAATCAGCAAAACCCAAAGGGCCTTCAACTTAAAACCAATGACGGCGATGAGAACAATTCCTATTTCGAGAAGCTTTACGCCTCGAATGAATGCGCTTTTTTCTGTTTTTTCGGCAATTTGGCCGGAAAGCGCAGAAAGAAAAAAATAAGGGGCAATAAAAAGAGCGGTTGCGAGTTGGCTTACGATTTCTGCCTGCTCAACAGATAAAAGAGGCGCAAAATAGATAACGATCGATTGCTTAAGGGCATTGTCGTTAAAAGCTCCGAGAAATTGAACGGCAAAAAAGGGCCCAAACCTTCGCTCGCGCAAAAGATGAAACTGAGCCATTTGACTTTTGGCGAGCTATCCACAAGGGAGAAGCGAGGTCAATCCTCTTTTGAACGAAATCCTCGATGCGATTTGTGAGGAATGCCACTTTTTTCTTCGTTTTGGGATGAAGCCGCAATTGGCTTCGCTAGAATCTCGGCCATGGCGTCCATGCACTCAGGTGAGCGCTTCTACGATGTGGTGATCATGGGTGGTGGGCTTGCCGGAAATTTGCTTGCGCGCCAGCTCAAGCTGAACCGGCCAGAGCTCGAAATTGCCATGTTTGAGCGCAAAGTCGAGCCTGGCTTCAAGGTCGGCGAGTCGACCGTTGAGATTGCAGCCAATTACCTCATCCGCAAGCAAAAGCTTAGCCGCTATCTCTACATGCGGCAGCTTCCAAAGAATTCCTTGCGTTTTTTCTTCGACACACCCGAGCGGGATGCGGCTTTTCATGAGATGAGCGAAATCGGGGTTTACCACTTGCCGCCAATTCCGAGCTTTCAGCTCGACAGGTGGCGCCTCGAGCTCGATTTGCGCGAAATGAACCGTGCCCTTGGTGTTGAGCTTCACATTCCCGCCACGGTTCGTGACTTTGAGCTTGGCGATGGCAAAGAGGGCCACCGCGTGACTGTTCTCGAGGATGGGCAAGTCCGCACGGTGCGGGCGCGCTGGCTCATCGATGCGGCTGGGCGGGCCAATCTCATCGCCAAAAAACTCGACCTCCGGCGGCCAGCCTCAGAGCACCCCATCGTTGCGAGCTGGGCACGAGCCGCAAATGTCGCCGACATGGATGCTTGGCCCAATGAAGAGTTTTTGCGCCGCGCCCGCTACACCGCTCGAACCCTCTCCACCAACCACTTCTGCTATCCAGGATACTGGATTTGGTTTATTCCCCTTTCCTCCGAGCTCATTTCTTTGGGAATCGTCCAAGAGCGCAAGCTTTGGAAGCCAGCCCAGGCCACAAAGGCTGGGTTTTTGGCCTTCCTTCGGGAGCACCGCGCGCCTCGCGAGCTCCTTGAGCGTGCTGAGCTCGTCGATTTTGGTGTCTACCACCAGCTCGCCTACCGGACCACGCGCTTTTGGGAGGGAAGGCAGCGCTGGGCAACGATTGGCGAAGCCGCGGCCTTCCACGATCCTTTCTATTCTCCAGGTTCTGACTACATCGCCATCGAAGCCGATTGCCTGACCGAGATGATCATCCGCGACTTTGCAGGTCAAGCGATCGATGAGCTCAGCGAGCTCACAAATGAGTTCATGAAATTCCGCTATGAGGCCACTTTGCTCCTCTACGCGGGCCTCTATTGCACTTTTGGAAGCTACGAGCTTTTCCGCGAAAAGTGCTATTTTGACTGTGCAAATTACTATAACCTTTGGGTTGATTCCTACATGCGGGACGAGCACCTGGATCCAAAGGCCCTGCGCTACATGCTGCGCCGAAAGGATTTGGTGCTTCAGGCACTTCGGAATTTCAACCGCTTTTTCAGAAAGGCCGCCCGCGAAATGATGATGAAAGGCACCTACTGGCGAGGGAATCTGGGGAATTGGGTCCTCAATGGCGTTCAGGCCTTTGGCGTTCCAGAAAAGATTGGAATTCCTCGAAGCCACCGCGAAATCAACGAAAAAACCGAGCTCATTTTCAACAAAGCGCGCGAGGGAGTGCTGAGGCTTTTGGCCAACGAAGACCCAACCCCCCGCCGGGTGGGTGAAGATCACTTCGTTCCCCTTGGTGAGCTCAAGGAGCGAATCCCGCTCGACCGCTTCATGGAATCGGTGGATCTTAGGGATTTTTCACCGCGTCCCGCTCCGATCGAGTGGGAAGACTTCAGCTACGGGGTGCCTCGGGCCACGATGCCGCTCGAGGTCCACGCGCCATAGCAACAATCTCCATGGCCTTGCGATTCTGGCCAAGGTGAGGGAAAAAAGGGGGGTGAGTTCTGTTCTCGCGAGCGAGGCGCCTCCCGTTTTCGCCTTGAGCACAGCCCTTGGGGCCAGGACAATTGGCGAAATGTTTTTGCGCCGGGTGGCAAGAAGCGCAAGCCTTCCGGCTTTCTACGAAAAGCGAAAAGGTGTTTTTACCCCCACGACCTGGGTGGAAGCCGAAGAGGCGGCAAGGCGCATCGCACGCGGATTTCTCCGCTTTGCCAAGACCGGTGAGCGGGTGGCCATCCTCGGGCCCACCAAGCTGCCTTGGGCCATCGCGGACCTTGGCGCACAGCTGGCTGGCCTTGTGAGTTTCGGCATCTACCCAAAGCAAAGCCCAGAGCAAATCCGCTACCTTCTCCGTGACTCAGAAGCCCGCATCGTTTTTGTCGATGGCGATGACGAGATCCAAAACCTCATTGAAGCGGCCCGAGGAATCCCTTCTTTGCGGGCCATCATTCCGTGGACCCATGGGTCTTACGAGGCGTTTCGCTCAAAGGACACGCGCGTCTTGAGCCCAAGTTTCCTTGAGGAAGAAGCGCTTTCGCGCGCTGAGGTCCAAAGAATCCAGTCTCAAATTTCACCCGATGATACGGCGATTTTGATTTACACCTCGGGCACGACAGGGCCGCCAAAAGGAGCGATGATTTCTCATAGAAACATTCTTTCGCTCCTCTCCTTTGCCATCAAAGAGCAGGGGTGGCTTCAAAACGATGTTTCCCTGAATTTTTTGCCAATGGCCCATGCGGCTGAGCGCATTGTTGGGTTTTATGGGCGGATTGCTGCTGGGATGGCTGGGGCCTATGCCGAAAGCCTTTCCACAGTGCTTGATGATTTGAAGCTGGTGCGACCCACGATTTTTGGGGGCGTGCCGCGGATTTTTGAAAAAGCCCATGCCCGCATCATGGGGGAAATCGAAAAAAAAGGGCCCTCGGTTCGCAAAGCCTTCGACTGGGCACTGTCATTGGGCATCGAACGCACACAGCTTTTGCTTGAAGGCAAGCCGATCCCTCCTCGCCTTGAGGCCAGCCATTGGGTTTTTGACCGGCTTTTTTTCCGTCGAATTCGCGAAGCCTTTGGCGGCCGCATCCGGGCCATGATCGTTGGCGCTGCCCCGATTTCAAAAAGTGTTCTTGAGTTTTTTTGGGCAGTTGGAATGCCGCTCTATGAAGGCTATGGCTTGACTGAAGCCACGGCAATCACCCACATCAACCGACCGGGTGCAGTGAAGCTTGGCACGGTTGGGAAGGTGATCGCACCCATGGAAGCCCGATTGGGTGAAGACGGGGAAGTTCTCCTCCGGGGACCATGGGTGTTTCGAGGGTATCTCAATCAACCAGAGGCGACAAGAGAGATATTGCGCGATGGTTGGTTGCACACTGGAGACATCGGTTCGATCGACGAGGACGGCTTTCTCACCATCACTGACCGCAAAAAGCACATCATCATCACGGCTGGTGGAAAAAACATCACCCCCGCCAACGTTGAAAAGGCCATCCGCGATGAGGATCCCCTGATCAGCCATGTGGTGGTGATTGGTGATCGCCGGCCTTTCATCACCGCAATCATCGCACCAAGCCCTGTCGAAACCCTCGAGTGGGGGTTGATCCACGGCCTTTGCTCCAAAGAAGAAGTCGAAGAGCGCAAGCGAGAGCTCATCGCTCACCCAACGAGGCGGAGCCCTGCCTTGGTTCGGGCCATGGAGCCCATCGTCAAGCACCCCGATTTTCAACGGCGCATCCTCGAGGCTGTCCGAAGGGGGAACACCAAGCTGGCTCACGTTGAAAGGGTGAAACGCTTTTGGTTGCTTCCAAGGGATCTCAGTCAAGAAGAGGGTGAACTCACCCCCACCCTCAAGGTGCGTCGCAAAGAAGTCCTCGAAAAATATGCGGGGGAAATCGAGCGCCTCTATACCGACTCAAAGTTTGGTATCGATGTTGAGGGGCCTCGGTCGAGCGAGCACCCAATGCAAAGGTGAAGAGGGGATCGCGTTGGATCGAGGCACAGCGATGGAAAGGGGAGATGCAATCCTTTGGATCGTGCTAAAGGGGAACCATGACCAGATCGGAGCTCATTAAGGCTTTGGCCCGGGAGATGGCTTTTGGAAAAGATCGGGCCGCACGGGTTGTGGAAGTGATTTTCGAAAGCATCGCCTCGGCCCTTGAGCGAGGAGAGAGCGTTGAAATCAGGGGCTTTGGTCGCTTCAGTGTCCGGATGCGACGGGCCCGTCAGGCACGCAACCCCAAAAGCGGTGCCATCGTGGACCTCCCAGAACGCGTGGTGCCTTGGTTTGCAGCAAGCCAGGCCCTCCGCAAAGTTGAACGTTTTTCAACTTCTTTAGAGATGAAATCACCGCAAATCAAAAAAGGCCTTTAATTTTCGGCCATCCGAAAATCCAAAAAAGGGGACCCAGATTTGAAACTTTTTTGTTAGCCTCTTTTTGATGGGATTTTGCAATCGGATTTGCAGCCAAAAGTGCTTCGTTTCAGTGGCCTGGCTTTGCTTTGGGGTGGCCTGTGTGGAATTTGATACGGCGAGGGTGGGCGTTTCGAGGGGCACGCTTGGCGAAGAAGTCGTGCGCGTGCTTTGCGAGCGCTTTGCCAAAGAAGCAGACCCCATGGAGGCGAGCGGGCTTCGGTGGAAGAGGGCCTGTCGAGGTGAAAGCCCCCTGCCTGATGATGCCTCTCCAAAGCTCAAGGCCTTCTTCTCACGCCGCGTCGAACTTGCGAAAGCAATCGATGCGGTTCTCGTGGAAGAAGACCACGAGGCGCTCGAGCGCTTCCTTCAGGCGATTCTTCCGCTCTATGATCCCCCGGAGGAAAAGCTCGTCCAAAACAGCCGCCTGCTTGCGGATTTGGCTTCGTCTTTTGGCCAGGACCAAAAACTCATGGAGGCCCTCGCCCGTTTTGGCACGCGAAAAGGCTATCGCCCACCACGCGATCGTTTAGGGACGCCAAGGGCCATATTGAACTTTGAGGGCTTCCCAGAGCTTGTCCGCGAGGGGCTTGGGCTTATTGCGCAAGGGGGCGAAGCGCGGGCGGAATGGCTTGCCCTCCAAAGCGCTTTGGCCCTCGAGATGGCCGCCTTTGAGCCCGAAAGCGAAAGGCCTTCATCTCTGGCTTTGCTTCGCGATCTCCTCCTCAAAGAGCACCCTGATTTTGCCCAAGGCGAGCCAGTTTACGCCGTGCGCCGCGATGAGCGAGGGCTTGCCCTTCCTCGGGAAGGACGCGTGGCCTTGCCTTTTGTCGATCGGAATGGGGATGGCTTGGCTGATGTGGATGCGCTTGGGCGCTTTGTGGGAAGCGATGGGCGTCCAATCGAGGTGCCTACTCCTTTTGAAGTGCCTGGAGAAGGCCCGCTTCCTCGCGACCGCTTTGGGCGAGCGATCGATCGAGAGAGTGGCTTGCGCCTTTATGAGTACATCGATCTTGACCGCAGCCTGCTTTCTGCCCTTATCGCCGAGGCCCACCCTTGGCTTGAGGGAGAGGAGCCCTTGGTTCTCGATCTCGCCAAAGGCCTTCCACCCCTTTTGGGCCCCCTGGCTGATAAAACCCGGCGCTACGCTCGATTTGAGCTTCGATACCGCGGCCACGATGCGGCTCGGAGCCCTGCGGCCGATTTCTCTTACGCCCTCTTTGCCCTCATGCGCCACAAGGCCACAGAGGAGCTCCTCGGGGTGCTCAACGCGCTTTTGGCCGAGGAGGAATCAGCAGCCGCTGGGGTTGTGCATTCTGCGCATTTTTTGATCAAAAAGGCCGATGAGTTTCCAAATGCCCGCCTCGAGCAGCCCAATGTCTTTTGGGATGACCTCATTCGCCTTGCGGCCGAATGGAGCGAAGAGCCTGGGTTTTTGGAGGCGCTCCTACGGGCCTTTACAGATGAGCGCACGCGAGGGCTTGGGCCTGTCTTTGCCCGCCTCATGCGCTACCGCGATCACGTCGACTACAACCCAAGCGATGTCAATGGGCCACCAAGGGGCTTTCCCCTTGACGAAGCAGTGGATCTAAGTGCTCCCGACATCCGAGGGAACGAAAGCCTCATGGAGCGTTCCCTTGCCCTGATCGATGCCCTAAATGGCGTGCGCCTCTGCAACAAGGAGGGGGCAAAGATCCGCGTGCGGATTGCAGGCATCAATGTGGCCTGGCCACTCACAAGGAGCTACCGCGAATGCGAGCTCATCCGCATCGATAACATGGCAGAAGCCTATGTTCTTTCGATTCTTGGCCGCTTTGAGCTTGAACTGCGCGATCCCACCCTTGGCGATCTTTTGCGGCTTGTCGAAGGCGCAGGCATCTTGAACATTGACGATTTGCTCGAACGCTCTTCGGGCATCCGGGGCCTCACCCGAAGGCCGACGCCTCAAGCGATTAACCGCATGGTTTTTTGGGGCCTGGACCTCCGAGGAGAAACCGACTGCCAAAACGAAAGAAATCCCTTCCTTGCGTGTCTCTTCAATCGGGTGCGGGATCGGCATGGAAACGATGTGATAGAGCAGCATGGGGGCACGATCTTTGCTTGGGAGCAACCGGGATTTTATGAGGGCATGCGCCCTCTTTTGGAGGTGTTTGAGGACCCACGCTTTGTTCGGGATCGCGTGGGGCGCTATCGCTTTGGCCACCTGATCGAAACCATCTACCGCCACTGGCCAACGCGCATGCACTGGCGCACCCAGCGCACAAACCCAAGCGCAAGCAATTTTAACTACCAAGAAAATGTGCGGAGCTACGAAGCCCTCGTTGCGTTGGGCTTCGACACAGGGCCAGGCCGTGGAAACCTGATTGAAAACCTCGTCAAGGGTGCTCGCGCCCTTTCGCGCATCCGTGCAGAAGGAGGAAGAAGCGGCCTTGATGTGCTTGCGGCCTTTGTGCGTTCTGCCCTCTCTTATTCTGCAAATCCTGGTCTTCTCACCCGCGATGGCCAAAGGGAAGTGGAGTGGAACGATGGCTCACGTCGCGTGCCAGTGACGCCCCTTGAGCTCCTGCTTTTGGCTTTGCGCAAAGCCGACCAAGCATGGGAGCAGGGAGAAGGCCCAAGCAGGGTCCAGGCGTGGCGCAAGGCGCGGGACGGGATTGCCAGGCAACTCCTTGAGGCCGAAACCCTCGGGGAAGGCTACCGCTTCCGCAACCGCCGGGGAAAGGCTGCTGCGTTGGTTCTCATCGATTTTCTGAGGGAGCGCCTCGCCTCTCACCGCGCAGCTGGCGATCTCGAGTCTTGGCTCAGGGATCTTCAAAACGACGTCGAAGAGCTCGTGGAGAGCCCTCTTTTGGGCAGTGGCATCGCTTTTCTCGATCGCCTGAATGCAACTCCACGGGCCCGCGACCCGATCATCGAGCTGCTTGGGTCTTTGCTCGATCCAAACAATCGAGATGCCCGGCGGGCCTTTCTCCTCGATGCGAGCGATCTTCTCTTTGTGCTCGAAGACCGTGAGGGCACACGGGCCCTCGTCCGCGCCCTGTCTCAGGTCCTTGCGCCAAAGGCCCAAGCCCTGATCGAAGGCAATGCCTCCTCTTTGGAGCTCGAAGCCAGCCTCCTCGATCGCGGTATCGCTCTCCTTCGCGAAATCGATCGCTTGGACGAGGATCGGCTTTTGCCTCGCTTCCTCCGGCGGGCCCTTGAGCCTGATCCAAGGGGGCGCATGCCGATCGATGCCTTGATCGAGACGGTTGAAGCCATCCACCGCCTTAACCCTGAGCGCACAGATGCGCTTGATGCCCGTGATTATGCTCGGGTCTTCTCAGAAAGCGCCTCCTTTTTGCGCGATCGGGAGCGGGGGCTTGAGCGGCTTTTTGCGCTTGTTCAAAACCGCTGCCTTGAAGTGCCCTGTTCCCAAAGGGGCCGCCCATGAAAAGGTGGCTTTTTTTGCTTGGCTTTTGCCTTCTCGCCTTTCCCTCCCAAGCGAAAGGAGGGGGTTTTTATCTTCTTGAGCGGGGAGTAAGGGCCCTTGGGCGAGGGGGAGCCCAAATCGCCTCTGCTGAGGATCCTTCGCTTTGGCTCAATCCTGCAGGCCTTGTTCAAGCACCACCAAACAAGCGCGAATCGCTGCTGCTCGATGGAACGCTCACCCTGCTTGAGACCCGCTTTCGCCGCATCGATTCGGGAGGTCGTACCCTCCCTGAAGTGAGTGGCCAAGCCCTTCCCCTCCCCATACCGACTGTGGCGGGAAGCTTTGATTTTGGCTTACCTGATTGGGCTTTTGGAATTGGCTTTTTTGCCCCAAATTCAAGCCTTCTCGAGTGGCCCGCTTCGATTTCAACGCAGGAAGGAGAAGGGCCAGCCCCTCAGCGCTATTCTGTGATTTCGCTTCGAGGAAGTTTGATATCGGGTGCTGCTTTGGGGCTTGCCTGGCGCCCCCTGCCCGAGCTCTCGCTTGGCCTGGCCGGTACCCTCATCTACGCCTCCTTTGGCGCAACGACCACCATCTCCGCCTGTGATGGGGTGATTTGCTCTTTTCCCGAGGATCCCGACCACGACGCCCTCGTGCGCCTTGAGCTCAATCCGGTCTTCACTGGAACGGCCTCCCTTGGCCTGATCTGGGATCCAGGCCCTGTGCGCCTCGGGGCATCGCTGACAACTCCCTATGCCCTCTCTGGGCGGGCCCGCATCTTCGTGCGCATGCCCAGTGCTCCTGCCTTCGAGGCTGCTTTTGCCCGAAGCCGCGAAGGGAATTGCGCCAACGTTTCAGACGAGCAGATAGAGGCCGCAAGGTCCCAAGGGCAAAGCCACCCCTGTGAAGCGACCCACGCCGATTTTCACTTGGATTTTCCTTGGATCCTCCGCGC
The DNA here is from genome assembly GCA_025056955.1 of Sandaracinaceae bacterium. Lineage (GTDB taxonomy): Bacteria > Myxococcota_A > Polyangia > Polyangiales > Sandaracinaceae > JANWYL01. The sequence continues at coordinate 21,277 of JANWYL010000005.1, forward strand.
AGGCTTGGCCCTTGATGCGATTGAAAATTTCACCCTTGAGCTTGCTTTCGTCTGGGAAAGCTGGTCGGTGCAACGCGAGGCCACGATTCGGCCCCGCGATGTGTGGATGTCAAATGCGATTGGGTTTTTGGACTATGAAGTTGGCCCCCTGAGCATCCCGCGGGGAATGCAGGACACTGTGAGCGTGCGCCTTGGGGGCGAATACCGCTTTCAAGCATTTGAGGTGCGCGCTGGAGCCTATTTTGAAACAGGCGCTTTCCCAGACGAGTACCTTCATCCCCTTACCATCGACTCTGATAAAATCGTTGGGGCGGTGGGAGGAAGTTTTTGGCCGAGCAGAGAGATCGCCTTTGACCTCCTTTTGGGATATGCCCACCTTTTCCCAAGAAGCGTCCGAAACAGCAAGGTGCCCCAAGCCAATCCCATTCGCCCCCCCTCTTCAAGCCCTGTCTTTATTGGAAATGGAGACTACGTGATGAGTGCCCCCTTTTTTGGAGCGGGCTTGAGGTGGTATCCAGACGCTTCCTCCTCTGAACCTTCTTCACCTCCGCCCCCATCCCCTCCCCCGCTTCCGCCACCTTCTCAAGAATCTCCTCAGGAAACCCCTCATGAAACCCCTCATGAAGACAAGTCAACCCCCCCTCCTCCGCTCGATGAAAGCGCTTCTCCGCCTCAGTCCCAGCCCTCTCCTCCTCGTCTGCGGCGAAAGAAGGCCAAATAGCAGCGAGCTCCTTGACACCCTCAACGAGAAGCGCTAAACGAGAGCAACCTTCTGGCACATAGCTCAGGGGTAGAGCACCACCTTGACACGGTGGGGGTCCCCGGTTCAATTCCGGGTGTGCCAATGTGAGCTTGGTGAGGGTGAGGTGCCGCTCACCGAGGCCTTAGTGGTGAGTGCCTCCCTTTACACCATCCCTCGGCTTCTAAACCACTCGGCAGCATCTCGAATCGACTCCTCGATGGGTCGGAAATTCATCCCAAGTTCCCTTCGGGCTTTTTCGTTGGAAAAGTAAGCGGGCTTAAGTGAATACTCAAAGAAAGCCTTGGAGATAAAGGGCGCTTTGCCCGTGACATGGGACTGAACTTCAAAACCTGAAACCACTGCCCGGGCAATGGGGATGGGCAAGGTGATGATTGGGCGGTTGCGCCCAGTAGTGCGTTCAACCAGCTGCACAAACTCGGTATTTGAGAGGTTGTGGGCGGTGATGATGTAGCGCTCCCCTGGCTTCCCACGGAGTGCAACCAGCACGTGCCCTTCTGCTGCATCGCGCACGTCCACGTAGCTTGCACCTCCAGCGAAGGTGATGGCGGGCCCTTTCATCGTCATGGATGTGCGGATCAGCTCACCGCTTGGTGTTGGACGGATGTCGTTTGGCCCAATCACCACACCAGGGCAGACAATCCGCACATCGACTCCCCATGCGGCAAAATACTCGGCAAGCTCGCGGCTCAGGTACTTCGAGCGCGCATAGGGGAAGTCAATTTCCCAGGCCTCAAAAGCCGTGTGCTCGTTGGCGAGGGTGCCTGGCACAGGACGCCCCAAAGAGACGATGCTTGCCGTGTAGATCACCTTTTCCACACCCTTGCGTCTTGATGCTTCGATGATGTGGAAGGTGCCACGCATGTTCACGTCATACATTCGCGTTGGATCCCGGGTCCACGACTCGTAGACAGCTGCTGCATGAAACACCGTATCACACCCATCAACTGCCTTCTCGCACACCTCCGGATCCCGCACATCACCTTCGAAGAATTCGCAAACGACGCCTTCAAGGTTATCCCGTGGCTCCCCTGGGTAGGCGAGCACCCTCACCTCCACATTTCTTTCGCGAAGGCGCTTGACGATCCAGCTTCCGATGAAGCCACAACCTCCTGTGACCAATGCTTTTCGCATGACCCACTCCTTTTTTGGGCTTTGCGTTTTGTCGGAGAAAGGCCCGCTTGTCGAGCCGACTCAACTCATTCACACTCGATCAGCAAGCCCTTTTGGGCATGCGCGTGGGCTGGAAAAGCACGAAAATCCCGCGGCGGCTCAAGGTCTTTCATGCGCGCAATCGCCCGTTGGGCCCGCTTTGCGCCCTCCTGGGCAAAGCGGCGAAAGGTGGCCTGGGCCATGCGCCGATCGTTGCTTGTCGCAAGCACCCTCCCCCCCTCGTCCAGAAGCCCCAAAACCTCGGCAAAAAGATCCACCCATGCTTTTCCGCTCGTCCAATGTCCAGAAGGCCCCCGCGAAAAAGTTGGAGGATCGACGCAAATCCAATCAAAAAGCTCTTTTTCTTTCTTGAGCTTTGAAAGCACCTCGAACACGTCCCCACAGACAAAGCGGTGCTTGCCCTTTCGAATGTGGGGGTGCTCTCTTGCGGCTCGCTCGAGATTGGCCTCTCCCCAATCAAGGGCCTGGCGCGAAAGATCAACCGAAAGCGTTTCCCGCGCTCCGCCAACCGCAGCCGCAACTGTAAAGCCACACCGGTAAGCAAAAAGATTGAGCAGGCGCTGATTCTCGGCCCCTTCACGAAGGCGCCTCCGGTTTTCTCGCTGGTCGAGATAAATCCCCGTGGCCAACCCCTGATCGAGATGCACGAAAAAGGGAATCCCATTCTCCCGAATCACAAGAGGGCTTGGAGCAGGATCACCCCAAATGGGATTGCAAGGCGCAACGTGCTCAAGCTCAAATTTGCTCCCTGATTTGGGGTGGCGCTTGACATAGATCCCCTTTGGTTGAACCGATGAGAGAACATCGATTAGCTCCTTTTCTTCAAGTGGTTGTTCGCGAAGGTGAAGCACGAGGTGTTCTCCATAGAGATCGACCGCCACACCAGGATAGCCATCACCCTCTTCATTAAAGAGCCGGAATGCAGTGGTTGCACCACGCTTTCCCCTTTCAAAAAACTCCTCGCGATAGCGGAGAGCACTTTCCCAAGAAAGGGCAAAACCCTCTTTTTGATGGAGGGTTTCATCAAACCACTTTTCAAAACAACTCGGAATAGCGATTTCGATATCGAGCTCACCCCGCTCTGGGTGAGGGAGGGTGATTCCGATGCAGCACAGAAGAAGCCTTGGTGCAAGATCACCTCCATAGAGCCGATCACCAGCAATGGGTGCTCCGCGATGCGCAAGTTGAAGGCGAATTTGGTGGGTTCTCCCAGTCACCAACTCAAGCTCAACCAATGCCTTAGACCCACGTGAACGCAGGCACTTGAACTTGGAAAGGGCCTCTTTGCCTGATTCCGAAATTCTGGCTTGGCCCTTGTGGTACTCGATGCGATCCCTGAGCCATCCCTCTTTTGGAGGATGAGAGGGCCAACGCACTCCTGCGACGTAGCGCTTCCGCAAGCGGCCATCTCGCTGGGCCGCTTCCATCGCAAGGAGGGCCTCTCTGCTTATGGGAAAAGCGATGAGCCCAGAGGCCTCCCGGTCGAGGCGAGAAAGCACCGGAAGGTGCTCGCTTCGGCCAAGATGGGTGAAAAGCTTTGGCACAAGCGCCACCTGGCTTTCCGGTTCCGCATCGATGGTCGGAAGCCCAGAGGGTTTGTTGATCACAATGAAATGAACATCCTCAAAAACAACCCAGCTTTGTGAAAAGGCAAAATCGTCAGGGAAAGCGAGGCAACCAGGCTCCTCGCCAGGGCCAGCACCCATTCGACGCATGCGCCAAACTTACAACGCTACTTTGTTTGCGCTATTTTGGAGGAGGGCGGGCTCCAACCCTCACCCCTATCACCAAGGTGCCCCCTTGGTGATTTTGACCTGCAACGAAAAAGGGATAACCAGGGGGGGCGACGATCTCGAGGAGACGAAGGTAATCGCGCTGCTCAGGGCGGTTGATCGATAGGCGAACCCGATAACGCCCATCTGGGGTGATCGACTCGAGGGTGATTTCGAGAATCCGCCCATTTGGCAAGCGCAGGGTTTGAGCCCGCTCGGGGGTCAACCGAATCGCGTGCCGTTCGAGGAGAAGCATTGAGCGAAAGGCATTGAAGGGGGGCTGCCGCAAGGCAGGAATGGCCGCAAGCTCCGGAGCAATGCTCCCTTCTTGGGCGCTTGCGAGGATCACGAGCACCTCTCCAGAGACCTCCCCTCCTGGGCTTTGTGCACCCACGAGGTTTGATTGTAAAAAGGAGACCACACCAAGTAACAGGGTGAAACCTTTACGCAACTTCGATTTTTGCGATTTCATGGCACTTCTCCCCCTCGATTTTTCTCATCTCCAAAGCCATCATCAGAAAGCCAAACCACTGCATACTCCTCTCCGTTTTCTCCTTCAAGCGAAAACACCACCCCAGGAGAACTCCCGAAATCTACCGCAACCACTTCCGTCCGATGATGGGTGGTTGGGTTGGTGTTGCCGGAAACAACCAAGGAAGCACCTTCTCCTGAAAGAGGTACACCCTCCTTTCGATCAGGGAGGAGCGCAAGCGCCAAAGCGGCTGCACAGGCTGCAATTCCAAGAGCGCTTATGGCCAAGCGTTGTTTTCTTAGCCGTTGCTCCCTTTGAAGCCTCAACCGATCCAAGGGCGCCAAAACCGCTTCTTTTTGTTGAGCAGGTGTCAAACCCACATCGTCACATCCCATTATGGACCCACCCTCTCTCCCCTCCTCACTTGGGAAAAGGCCTAACCCATGCCCTTGCACCTCTGGAATCGATTGGACCTCTCGGATGCCATCGGTCAGGGCCTTTACGCGCTGCCACATGGCCTCGCTGGGCAAATCCTCAGGCACCTCGCAGCCCAAACGGATGAGCACACGGAGCTCGGCCAGCCCCTCAAGCTTTGCCCGAAGCGTTGGGTTCTCATCGATGAGAGCGCCCAGGTGCTGCATCTCTTCGGCGCCGAGTTCTTTATCGAAGAAAAGGTGGATTTCCCGATCGGATGGCTCTGTTTTGAAGCGGTTGGAATTGCTCATGGCTCACTCGTCAATGTGGATTTGGCCCTCGAGATAGGATGCGAGATCGTCCTGCACCTTGCGGCGAGCGTGAAAGAGGCGGCTCATCACAGTGCCCTTCGGAATGTCGAGAACTTGAGCGATTTCTTCGTAGGACATGCCCTCGATTTCACGGAGAAGCAAAACTTCTCGGTGATAGGGGGGAAGCTTGTCCAAAGCCTCTTGGATGCGCTGTGCCAGGCGCTGCCGAAGCACAGTGCGGAGCGGATTCTCCTCAAGCAAGCGAGGTCGAATCGATTGGTCATCGTCTTCCTCTTGCCGCACCTTTTCGTCGAGCCCGATCGTGGCCCCTCCCCGCCGCCTCCGGAGTTGGTCGATGGCCAGGTTGAACGCGATTCGATAAAGCCAGGTGTAGAAAGACGCACTCCCCTGAAAATTCGGCAAGTGCCGATACACCTTGACGAAAGCCTCTTGAACGCAGTCCATGGCGTCTTCGCGGTTCTGGAGCATGCGGTACACGAGAGCGTAAAGGCGGCGGTGGTAGCGCTCGAAAAGCAGCCGAAAGGCTTGGCCATCGCCTCTCTGCGCCCGCTCCACAAGCTCGCGGTCTTGCTCCTCCTCTTTGTGGCTGTGATACAGGTCGCGCGCATCCTTTGCCATCGAGAGGGCATCACCTGAAAGAGACGATGCTTTTGGCGATGCATTCACGCCTTTTGCTTTGGGATGGTTGCCTGCTTCATTGGCCTTTTTGGGGAAAGCTTTTTCACTCGTTTGGGCTTTTTCGTTTGAAGCAGGCGGCATCGCCTTTTTTTAGCACATGGTCAAAACGCCCTTCGAGCCAAAATGCACAACTGTCCAAGTGGGCTCTGCGCCCAAGTGCAATATGCTTCCCACGGAGAACATGGATTTGCAAGGCCTTAACCCAATGCAACGTGAAGCGGTGCTCCATCCGGGGGGGCCCCTTCTCGTTTTTGCTGGTGCAGGATCAGGCAAAACGCGCGTGATCGTTCATCGCATCGCTCATCTTATGAGCGATCACAAGGTGCCTGCCTTTCGCATTTTTGCTGCGACATTTACAAACAAAGCCGCAAAAGAGATGCGCTCCCGCATCGAAGCGATGGTTCAAGGCGGCGCATCGGAATTGTGCATGGGCACGTTTCATTCGTTGTGCGCGCTCCTTTTGCGCCGTCATGCCAAGGAGTTTGGAGTCAAAAGGGATTTTTTGATTTACGACGAAAATGATCAAATCGAAGTCATCAAGAGCATTCTAGATGAATTTGATCTCAGCCCCAAAGAGATCGATCCTCGTAAAATCGCATCGCGCATCAATCGCGCAAAGGATCAATTAAAGAATCCTGAAGATTTAATAGGTTATGAAAATGAAGTTTTTTTGGAAATTTTTCGTAAATATCAGCAAAGCCTTGCGAAAGCATATGCATTTGATTTTGGTGATCTCATCATGCAAACGACCATCGCTTTGGAAAACGATTCAAATCTTCGGGAAACAATCGCATCGCGATTTATTCATGTTCTCGTGGACGAATTTCAAGACACAAACCATGCGCAATTTCGTCTGATTCGTGCTTTGAGCTCTGCGCATCGCAATGTCTTTGTCGTTGGCGATGACGACCAGTCAATCTATGGATGGAGGGGGGCTGACCGCAGAAACATTGAAGAATTCCGAAAGTGCTTTCCCGAGGCGAGAGTAATCGTTCTTGATCAAAATTATCGCTCCACCAAGCGGATTCTCAGGGTCGCAAATGCTGTAATCCAAAAAAACAAGCATCGCGCGCCAAAGGTGCTCTGGACAGAAAACGAAGATGGCGATCCGGTTTCGGTGGTTCGATGTGCATCGGACCGTTCTGAAGCCGATTTTGTGGTGAAAAGAATTAAAGAAATGCAACGCTCTGGAATACCGCTCACTTCGATTGCGATTTTGTACCGAACCCACGCCCAATCTCGGCCCTTTGAAGACTCCTTGATTGCTCATGGCATTCCTTATCGGATTATCGGCGGTTTTCGTTTTTATGAGCGTACTGAAATCAAAGATGCGATCGCTTACTTGAGGATTCTTTTTCGACCCGAAGACGACGTATCCTTCTTGCGCATCGTCAATCGCCCTGCTCGTGGAATTGGAGAGCAAACGATTCAAGCGATCAGACAAGTGGCGGAAGAAAAAAGCATATCGCTCTGGGATGCTTCAAAAGAGCTCATTGCGAATTCATTGATCAAAAGAAGAAGTGGTTTGTATCAATTCATTGAATGGTTTGATCAAGTGAGAAACGAGGCCAAGTCAAAACTTGAAAAAGATGGAACAATTCGCATTGCGCAACTTGCAAAAAGAATCCTTGAAGAAAGCGGATATTTGGATTGGATCGAAGACGATGAAAGTCGAATCGAAAACATCAATGCCTTCTTGGGAATGATGGAGGAATTTCAAGATGCCTATTCCGCGGAAAGCCCCGTGGAAAGCCAAGGTGGGGAATGGGGGGTGCTTCGGACCTTTCTTGAACAATTGTCCCTTGAAGGCGAGTCCCCAAAAGAAGAGGGAGAAGCGCTTGCCCTCATGAGCATTCATGCCTCAAAAGGGCTCGAATTTCCTCATGTTTTTTTGGTTGGGTTGGAAGAGGGGGTTTTGCCCTTGCGCGCTTCCAACGAGGAGGAACTCGAAGAAGAGCGCCGCTTGGCCTACGTGGCCTTTACTCGAGCCAGAAAAACCCTGACGATCACTTTGGCTTTGGAACGCTACCTTTTTGGCTTTCGGCGCCATCAACAGCCATCTCGCTTCCTTTGGGAGCTTCCAGCTTCTGAGATCAAGCTGGACTTTGGGGAAGAGAAAGGTTGGTTGCTTTAGAATTAGAAAAGGCCTCACTCCAAAGGGGGTGGCGCTTGGCTTTAGAAAAAAGCCCTCCGCTTATGCGGTTCTTCAGCTCTAAAGGGCGCTCAATTGGCCCTGGCAACATCAATCTTCGAGGTGCTTGCGGACGATGTCATTGATCCGCCCGTGTGCCACGCGATAGTCGTACCATGCGCGGGTGATTGCCGAAACGGGCTCTTGGGCTTCTTTGGCTTCTCGATCGTAGCCACCGCTTAGGTTTTGAAGATGGCGAAGGTAGGTGTTCCACCCCTCGATCAGGGCCTGAGTGGCTGACTTGAGCTGCGCGATTTCTCCTTTGAGGTCCTCTGGAGGAATCAGGGCATCGATGGGGGCCAGGTGGTCCTGGAGGTGGGCCAGGCATTGGGTGCGAAGGAGCTGAGCATAGCGAGAAGGGCTGAACTCAGCGCGCTTGTGGATTTCGTCACTGAGCTCGGCGTTGTTGTGGATTTCAGAAGGCCTGCCATTTGGGAGGGCGCACACCCAAAAGGCGTCGAAGTGTTCCTTGCGCATGCCATTGACCTGGCGCCCAATCGCACTGTACTCGTTTGGACCCGAGCGAATGAGAAGCCATCCCCCTCCAAGCACAATCGCGAGGGCCAAAGCCCCACCAAACCAGAGCATCCGTGCTTGGCCACGGCGCATCGCCATTGCCTCTTCATCGATGCTCTGGGCTTCTCCAGGGCGATTTGGAGCCATATTGCCTCCATGCCTCAGAATACCGAAAAAGAAGAGCGCTGTCAGCGCTGCCCC
>JANWYL010000060.1 GCA_025056955.1 Sandaracinaceae bacterium
GGCTTCCCAGTGGTTGATGGAGCAAGTGGCGCCCGTCGATCAACGCGACTGGCTGTGCAGAGCCGGTTCAATTTGCTCGGGCGGCGCAATTTCGAGATCCGCACCTATGGGAGTGACGGCAGGCTCCGAGGAACACTTCGAAGAAGCATTGTCCTCGAGTGAGCGGCGAGGGGGTTGGCAGCGGGGGCAGTAGTAGGTCGAACGGCCGCCTTGGAGGGCGCGAAGGATTGGGGTTCTGCAGCGGCGGCAGGGTTTATGGGCTCTCATGTACACGAGGGTCCCTGTTTTTGTGCCCTGTGCTTCAAAGCGCGTGATTCGAGGGCCATTAAGCTGGGGAATGAGGAGGCGTCGGTGAGCGATGCCATCGACATTGGCCCGCATGCGTTCTCTTAGAAGCAAAAGCAGCTTGCGGATTTCGCCTTGGCCAAAGGCCCCAACGGGAGCAAAGGGGTCGAGACCGAGCTCAAACAGGCCCTCACTCTTCCATACATTGCCAATTCCAGCCACCCAGCGCTGATCGAGGAGGGCCTCTCCAATTGGCACGTTCAACCACCCCTGGGCGCGCTCAATGGCCAAATCAACATCGAAATCGTCAGCGACAATGTCAGGCCCAAGGGCGCGCAGCTCATCGAAATGGAAGGAGCCGCGACGGGCAAGAAGCACCACGGGCGCATCGCGGATGAAAAGCTCCCATGAAGAAGTGGCGAGGTGGAGCACGACGCTAGGAGCGAAGCGCAAGGGAGGAGGGGATGTGCGTTTCCTGAAAAGCGCTCTGCCTTTCATCCGAAGGTGTACCCGCAGCATCCAATCCTTTTCAAAAACAACGAGAAGGTTTTTGCCATGGGCTTGGATGTTTTGGACTTGGTATCCGATAAGGTGCTTGGTGTTTTGGGTGCTCATTGGAAGGTTTAAGCTCAGCACCCTCTCACCGATCATGGGTGCAATCCGCCGCGCAAGGCCATGGAGGGTGTCTCCTTCAGGCATGGCTTGAGTATGTGAGCGACTTCGATCTTTCGCAATACCAAGCAGGAGTGTAGGGTGCAACGTGGTTAGGTTACGGTGAATTAGAACGCAGCTGAAAAAAGCCCAATTTCAACGGAGAAGGGCGAACGCAAAGGCAGAAAGGGTGGGCTCTGCCAGAAAAAGCGACTCAAGATCTTTGAGGTGAGCACCAAGGTGAATGCCTGTTGCAATCGGAGCGAGGATATCGGCGGCCCGCTCTCCGACTGCGGTGGCGCCAAGGATTTGCCCTTGATGATCAACCACAATCGCTACTTCACCTTCGATACTTGTCACTTCTCCCAAGTGTTCAATTAACTGCCTGGGACTAAGCTGCAGTGGGTTGCGTCTTACCTCGAAATCGATTCCTTTAGCGAAGGCTTGGCGGGGGGTGAGTCCAACTTGAGCGATCTCCGGGCGGCTGTAGACGGCCTCGATCAAAGAAGAACGCCGCAAGGGTTGATGAGGTCGACCTGTGGCTGCACGGGCTGCAACCCACGCTTCCGCCATGGCCTTATTGGCAGTAAAAGGGGGGCCTGCTGCATCACCCACAGCAAAAATGCGAGGGTTAGAGCTTCGACATTGATCGTCAACCACGATTGCTCCGTTTGGGTGGCGCTCAATGTGTGCGTTTTCGAGCCCGAGATTTTTGGTGTCTGGTACCCGACCAATCGCCACAAAAGCTTTTTCTCCTAAAATACGCTCGCCGTTGGCGAGTTTGACTTCAACCTTATCACCTTGCCTGTCAGGATGGCACCCAATCTCAACCGCATTTTCATTCTCAATGATTTCGACGCCACGGCGATGCAAAGAACGGCGGAGCACTTCGACGAGGTCCCGATCGAAGCGCGGCAGGATCCCTGCCTCACCCACAATCCAGCGAACTTTGATTCCAAGGTCAGCAAAGGCCGATGCTGTTTCTGCACCCGTTACTCCTCCGCCAATCACAACCAGGGAGTGAGGAACCGATTCCCAGGAGGGGATGACGCGGGGTGCACGGATGTGCACTCCATCAGGGCGTTCCATTGGACCGAAAAGAGAAGGAGGGAAAACAGGCAAGGAGCCTGTTGCGATGATTGCGCGCTCGAAGCGCAAAATGCAGGGCGATGGGCCGTCCACACGGAGGAGGTCAGGGGCGGTGAAAAAGGCTCTTCCTCGGATAACACTCACCCTTGCGTCTTCAAGCCGGCTGGTAAGACGCCTGCTTTCTGCTTGAACCACCGCTTGAATTGAACGTGAGATGCTGGGTGTTTCGATGGATTTGCCGATGGATGCCCTTTGGTGGGCAAGATGGATGAGAACCTTGCTCGGTATGAGGCTTGAGTGGATTGAGCGGCCGCCAATCGCTTCCTCACTGACCAGCACCACCGAAACGCGGGAGCGAGCCGCTTCACAAGCAGCTTCTACGCCAGCAGGGCCTCCACCTATCACCACGATATCGACGTTTCGCATGGAAGAGTCAGTTGTTGACATCGCGCTCATGGCAAAGAAGAGGGTTGAATTTTTCAACGTGGCGCTTGTTCAGTCAATACCTTGAGAAGACCTTTTGGGTCTTCAATGTGCACCCAGTGTCCTGTGGGGAGAACCATTGCCCGGACCCGGTTTTCGCGATCGAGCCGAAAAGCCAGCTCGCGATCAGCTGGCCCATAGGATGGTGAATGGTCGCCAATCACCAAGGTGAATCTGGGGGAGGGGCGAGGTGTTTCGCGTTGGAGAAGAGGCCAAAAGTCTGTTGTGAAGTGGTCTTCGAGGAGGGAACGAATGAGGGTGAAATCAAAGGGAATTTGAAAACTGCTTTCATTCCGATGCAGACTTGTGGCTAACCACGAGGCAATTCCCTGTGTGAGCCCTTTTTTGAGGAGGAATGAAACGAATGCATCACGGGAGGGAAATTCCATGGGTGCAGCTTCCTCGAGCACCTCAAGCACCCGAATCACACCCTCCGCTCCACTCCTGTCTGGCCGAGCACCTGGATTGGAATCAACGATGAAAGCGCGTTCAATCTTAGGGTTGGAGTTGGTGAATGCCAAGGCAACTTTCCCACCCAAGCTATGCCCAAAGACAACTTGGACGGGTGGATTGATGGTGCTTGCCAGGATATTCAAATCTTGAGCGCACGCGTTGATTGTGTGAGGAGGGGAACCGTTCGGTGAGCGCCCATGGCCTCGAAGATCAACCAAAACAGCTTGATAGGAGGGGATGGTTTCGATAAAGGCACGGGCGATGGAGCGGAGATTCGAGCCGCGTCCAAAGACACCATGAATAAAAAAAATTGAACGCTCTCCCATGCCTTTGGATGGTGTCAAGATTTCGTGGGCGAGGAGCATGAGCAAGCCTTTTCACTTTGGCTTTGGTGGCAAACCAATGTTTGAAGAGGGTGAAGAGCCACCTCATCCGGTCGTGCGGCGTTGGCTCAATATGATTAGCCTTGGGGAGTTGATACCGAAGAATTCTCCAGGCGTTGCCTCGCGGCCTGAGACCTCAATCACCCTAAACCCTTTGCCATTTAACAGTTGGCCGATTTCGTGAAGCGAATAGAGCCGAATCGAGCAATTGATTTGACGCTGGCGCCCACCTTCAAACATCACATTTTGCCTGCAGACGAGACGGGAGGTCAGGTAGTTAAAGTAAGCTTCTTCCATAACGATGCACCCATCTCCCTGAAACCAAAGCGAATGAGGCATTTCTCGAATGATGTAATCACGATTGGGGATGTCGATGAGAAAAAAACCACCTGGCTTGAGGGCACGGTGAATTCGCTCAAGCACTTGACGGTTGGTGTCATCATCGAAATAACCGAAAGATGAACCCCACAAAAGAATCGCATCAAATTCGGTGGAGAAAGCAAGATCCCGCATGTCACCTTGGAGAAATTTGATGGGAACGTCCTGATCCTTGGCTTCTTCAACGGCACGCCGGAGCATGGCTGATGAGAGGTCAAGGCCCACGACTGTATGGCCTCGCTTGCTCATTTCAATTGCATGGAGACCCAAGCCGCAAGCGAGATCAAGCACCTTGGCTCCTTTATCCAAACTCAGCCGACTTTCAATAAAGTCTGTTTCCCTGGCAATTTTCTGTGGGTGCGGATGGGGGTGAATGCGGAAGTAGTCGTCGTCAAAAACCTCCTCCCACCATGGGCGACGGGCGGCTTCTGCCTGTGATTCACCCAAAGCAGCCGTTGGTTGTTGAGAAGGTTGGGGAGGGGATGAAGGAGGAGGCTTTGGAGGTAAGCGATGTTGAGGTGATGTGGTGGGAGGTGCTTCGTCAGCAAGGTGTGAAGACGAAGATGGAGAAGCTGCTTCAAACTCCTCTGTGATTTCATCCTCACCGATCAGAGGTACACCATCTGAAAAATCGACGGAGATGGTTGGCTCATCGCTTTCTATCAAATCGCTTTCTATCAAATTTGTTGCAGCTGGCTTGGTGATGCCTAAAATGTCCTCTTGAATCACCTTTGGCTCAACGGAGCTTTGACTCGACGCTTCAGCCACACTGCTTTTTGAGTGGCCAACCACAACCGTCATCATTCGATGGACGGATGGGTGTTCTGAATCCGAAACAGTGATGACAACGTCATCGGTGGAAGGTGTGTTGGTTGCTTCCTCCTGAGATAAATGTGCTCCCTCATCTGGGTGCGTTTCGGCAGCTCCAGATGCTGAGGTGATAACACTTGAAGCAGATTCCAAGCCGGCTTCATGGGTTTGTTGCGGTTTTTCCAGAAGCCCATCCGATGTTTTGGGCATGGGAGAAGATGGGCTGCTGGTAGGACACGAATCACCCTTTTCTTGCGTTTCAAAACTGTCCTGACTCGAGGGAGGTGCAAAATCCGAGGGTGAGTGAAAAATGCGAGCTTTAGTTGTAAACGCCCTTGATTCAAGTTCAGAGTCGACCTCTACGACGTTTGGTGTGGCTTCACCTTCTTTCGGAAGCGTGTGCTCGCTGGCAGGTAAGTTTTCGTGAGGGCTTTCATTATTGAAGGTAGTGACCAGGAATTCCTGAGGTAGCCGAGGTGAAGCAGGGATCAGGATGTCTTCCATTGGAGCCCTGTTGAGGGCTGCCTGTTGGCTTGCTGCTTTACCTTCTATCGGTGCAGATGGTGGTTCTGAAGGGGGTGGATGAGACGGACGAGGAGGAGGTTGGGAGGGAGCGGGAGGAGGCGGAGGCTGAGAGCGACGAGGGAGGGGTTCAACTTCCAGTTCGCCTTCGTTGAGTTCAATGAACGTTGCGAGGTCTTGCTCAGCTTCGTTGAAGTCCAGCGCAATCTCCACTGAGTTCTCCTCTTGCTCTTCCTTTCTAGAGAGAAAGGGAAGAACACCGAGGGGCACACGCAGCCTTTTTCGAGGGGGAGATTGAGGCGGTAGTGCCGGCTCCACTGGGGGAGTTTCAAGCCTTGCCTCTCCTTCCTTCATTGCATCATCTCCCCTTTTTGACTGCAGTAAAGCACCTCGCCAAGCTGGATCCGTTGGGACACCGAGGCGACAGGAAGCAACTCATGCGTGCTTTTGACCAACAAGATAACGGTTGATCCAATCATAAATCGCCCAATTTCGCTGCCTTTGGAGAGACGAATCCCATGGTATTGACGCTCAAACACCCTTTGATGATTCAAAGCAGCAACCAGGGTTTGTTGTCGAAATTCTTTGTCAAAGGCCAATTCAATCCCTCCAACAACCATCGCACCGACAAGAACGGTGACAGCAACTTCACCTCCTTCCCCCTCCTGCCAAACCACAATTCGTTCGTTTCGTGCATAGATCCTGGGTATCTTTTGACCAATCGCGTTGACTGGAAAGATTGCACCGTTTACCCAACGCGCAAAACGCACCTTTCCATCAATTGGTGAGTGCACCCGGTGGTAATCGGGGGGAGCAAGGTAGATAACGGAGAATCGGCCACCTACAAGTGGAGCCGAGTCTGCACCAAGGAGTTCGTTGATGGGGTAGCTTTCGCCTTTCACATGGATATGGGTGCCGTTGGTGATGCTTCCTTCCGCAAGCAACCTGCCTTCTGCAGGGCTTGGGATGAGCCATGCTTTTTCTGGGAAGCGGCGAGCACCAGGACGCAAGGCACGCGCGAAAAAGCTGTTAAAAGTGCAAAATCCATTCGGTGGGATTTCTGCCTCACTCAGGTCCACCCCATAGAAGTGCACAAAGCTGGAGATCAATTTATCCAAAAGCCAGTGCGGAATTTTGGAAGAGGCCAAGTGGGAGAGGAGGATTCGAAGCTTTCGAATGGCGGACAACCCATGCCTTTCTAATGCGAAAAATGAGCTTGCCATGATGCACTCATACAGCTCAAAAGGATGCTAACCCTCTTCTGGGGGATTGGTCAAAGGAAGGCAGATGCCTTTTTGGAGAGGGGATACACGCAGAAGCTCGGTTTGAAGCGCATTTGCGAATGCACAGATTGAGTGATGATCTGCGCGAAGGCACAAGGGGCTTTTACCTCGAACGTGTAGCTTGATCTCAGAGCGGAACGGAACACGGCTGACAAGCCAGTTTGCCCCAAAATCCGCAAGGGTTCCGCCCATTAGCCACAGCGCTCCCCAATGGAGCATTGGCATCGATTCTGTGCGAATTCCTTCAAAGCCGAACCAGCCCCCGATCAAGAGCCCAAAAGAGAAGCTCACTACCCCAATTCCCAGAATCAGCCCACGAACGCTTGCCTTTCGCTCAATTGAAAGGAGTGCCGGGACAGAAAGCCAGTCGACCTCTTCTTCCAACTTGCGTTGAAGGAGGTTAGTGGTTTTGGTGATTCGGAGGGAGGGGCCGATGATTTCGATGCGGACTTTGGATTTTCGCCCAAGGAGCCATAGCACGAAGCGCCAGAACGCCCGAAGCAAGGCCCAGCCACTGAGCCACTGCAACAGTTGAAGCCAAGGCGGTGGAGGGAGAGGTGCCAACTCCCCTTCAAGCACAGAAGCAGTGGCACGAGTGGGTGAGGAGGGGACAAGCTCAAGAAGGCTGTAGAGCTGCTTCAGTTGAATCCCCAAGGGATGCGGTGGAGAGAGGGCTTGAGAGAAAGCAGAGTAATCCTTCCGTTGGGCCCATGCGGTGAGCAGGGCGAGCGCATGGGCGCTCGATTGGGGTCTCAGCGCTTTTTCTTGCTCCAGCTGTTCGAAAAAACGAAGGGCAGCCCTATGAAAATAGGTTAAGAAGTGCTCTTCTTTGAGCTGTTGGACAATGGCGCTGAGCCAGGGCAATTCAGTGGCCACTTCCAACCACATCGCGTGACGAAGGGCCCGATCCATGAGCGCTTGGGCCTGTTCGGGCTGCTTGTCCATTGCATCTTCAAGCCCGAGTGTGGCCAAAAGCACAATCAGCCACCTCTCGCTTGGGTTTTCTGGGCCTCTTTCGAGCAGGTCGAGCGCATTGCAGAGCGATGTGTGGGCTGCTTCTCGTTCAAGGCCTAACTCTTTGGCTTGGCGACGAATGTACTCCCTTCCCACAAAAAGCACCCGCCCTTCTGCCTGTCGACTGAGGCTTTCCAGGGCGATTGCCCCAAGCCCGGCTCGGGCAGGGTGATTGCGCAGTTCGATGGCCAATTGATCGTTCCGTCCCATCGGATCCAAGGGTGATGGATTCGATGCACCAATGTAATGACAGGATAATGACAGGATAATGACAGGAAAGAGAGGGCAATAGGATATCATCAATGTCATCAAACGATGCGAGCGAAAGGGGATAGACTTCGGATGATCGCAAGCAGGCCAAAGCAGTGGGGAACCAGGTGCTTTTGTTGAGAGTTTATGATCTCTTGAGTCTTCCTAGGAAATTGGTCGAGCTCAAATGCGAAGGAAGTGGGGAGCAAAGGGAGAAAAGGTTCGCATCCTGGCTCGCCATCAACGTGACTTGCCTGGGGTTTTTCTCTCACTCCGGGGCTTTGGCCTATTTGAACTTGGCTTTTGAGTTTGAATTCGCTCTTGGCAAATCGGGGAGCGATTGATGGGTTCTCGAGATGCAATTGCTCGTTTTTGCGATCCAGCTACGGTGCAGCACACGTGGTCCTTGGTGATTGAACCATGGGTGAACCTATGGGTTGGTTGTGACATTTCTGTCCAAGGCCGGAGGCATAAGGGAATTGATGAGTGATGAGAGAGGATGGTATAGGTGTTTCTCATGCTCCCCGGCTGGGTGATGTGCCTGCCAATTGAATTCAACAACCTAAGGTGACCAATTGACTCAAGTGGCCATCCCACTTGATGACAACCGCAAGCTCGCATGATTACCAAGGCATCATAAGGGCTTAGGACCTGCGATTTGGCAATGGCATGCATTCAGCTTTGAGGAGAAGCGTTGCACTGAGTAGGTGTGTTCCACCATGGTCCACCAAGGAATGGTGTGCTATTGTCATGGTGAACAACCATCAAGGGGTTGATGTGGAGCTTGGGTGGTGGCGCTTGGGGTGCATGCTTCTTGAGCGGCATTCTTTGTTGGGATTCAAGGAGGGTAATCGGAACATTCAGGTGAAGCAACTGATGAATATGGCTGGATCGCAACGGGATCTTGCTTCACAGGAGGCTTGATGTGGCGATTTTCCGCACGTGCTCTCCAATGGCCAGACTTGCCGTAAGACCAGGGGATTCGATGCCGAGGAGGAGGACAAGCCCTGGCGCTCCCCACTCGCTGGCTTCACGGATGAGAAAATCAGCTGCCCTTTCAGATGGGCCATGAAGCTTGGGGCGGATACCGCAAGACAAAGGACAAAGGTCAGAGGGGTGAAGGCCAGGAAAGAATGGCTCAAGCGCTTCAACGAAGCGTTTTTTGCGCTCTTCCGAAGGATCCAGCCCCCAGTCGATGGCCTCGAGCCACTCGCAGTCGGGGCCTGCGATGAGGAAGCCTTCGAGATCACGCGTCAGGTGGATGCCGAGGGATTCAGGGCCATTCTGAGAGAAAGCATGCGGCACAGGATAGAGGAGGCGAGTGATTGCCTTTCGAAAGCGGGCGTCAAGAGCCATCCATGTTCCTTTGGCATATCGATGCCGGAGGCCAAAAGCGTCCACATTGATGCCAGCCAGTTGTGCAACCCTGTCTGCATGCACTCCAGCCGCATTGATCACGAGGGGAGCGCGGAGCTCAAAGCCCGCTGCCCTCGATTGAATGGACCACATTTGACCTTGCCTTTCGAGGCTGTCGATGGGGACTCCGCAAAGCACCTCAACGCCCAAGCTCCAAGCCTCCCTCAGCAAGGAGCGGGCAAACTCACGCGTGCGAACGATGCCAGTTTCTTCGACGAGGAGGGCTGCATGGCCTCGCGCGAGCGCTTCTTCTTTCTGAAGCTCCTTGCTGTTCAGCCAGTGCACTGGGCCTGCTCCGTTGTCTTTGGCCCGATGGAAAAGCAGCTCGAGCACCTTCTCTTCGCTGGCGTCACAAGCAATGATGAGCTGACCGAGCTTGGCGTGAGGAATTGCGTGCTTTTTGGCTCTCTCATAGAGCAATTCTCTGCCTCTTACGCATAGGCGTTGCTTGAGGCTTCCCGTTGGATAGTAAATGCCTGAGTGGATCACGCCGCTTGTGCGGCTCGACCCTTCAAGGGCGATGTCCTCATTTTTCTCAACCACCCCTACAAAATGGCCATGCCGTGCCAGTTCGACAGCACAAGATAGCCCCACCACCCCAGCACCAATCACCACTACGTCAAATTCGCTTGCCACGACCCAAAGGTAGCAAGGAATGGCGGGAAATGAGACAAAACCAAATCCACGGCTGCCTTGACAAAGCGAAAATTCAGGGTATGCCTCTCGCCTCGAGCAAATTGCATTTGTTTTGCGTGGGGTAAAGCCGTGCCGAATGTTCCCTCAGCTGAAAAGAGAGTTCGTCAAACAAAACGGCGCACTGCCCGCAATAAGCACATCCGCTCAACTGCGCGGGGTGCGATTAAGAAGGTACGGGCTGCAATTGCGGCAGGGGACCTTGCGCTCGCCCGCCAGGCTTTGGTGGTTGCGATGCGGCGGATCGATAAAGCCGTGTCGAAGGGGGTTTTCCATCGCAAGACGGGTTCTCGGTACATCTCCAGGCTTTCTGCTCAGGTGCATGCGTTGGCCAAGCGGCTAGAAGCCTCATCAACAAACCAAGCTGCACAAGCTACAAGTTGAATTTGAGTTTGGGCTTGGATGTCATTGAAAGGGCAAGCTTCCTCCGCGATCTGGAGGAAGGGCTTTGCCTCGGCAGGCGGAACTTTTGTATCAAGGCTTTTAGGCTTTGCGCGGGATTTGGTCCTCGCTGCGCTTTTCCCGGTAGAGGCAACAGACCTTTTTTTTAATGCTTTCACAATTCCCAATGCCCTGCGAGGCCTCCTTGCTGAAGGAGCAACAAGCGCGGCCTTTGTTCCGGTTTACTCGGAGATTCGCGAGCGCCAAGGAAAAAAAGCAGCGATTGAGTTTGCAAAAAGCTTTAGGGGCTTCATGTGCCTTGTCCTGGTTTTGGTTTCTTTGGTTGGAGTGCTTGTTGCCCCTTTGATTGCTTGGGCCTATGGCGCTGGATTTGCGGCTTCGCCTGAGCGTTTTGTGTGTTTTACTTCTTTGATCCGCTTGCTTTTTCCTTACATTTTGCTCATGGGGCTTGCTGCCCTCGATGCTGGTTTGCTCAACGCAGAGGGGAGCTTTTTCCTGCCTGCCCTTGCTCCGCTTTGGCTTAATGTGGGGCTGATTAGCGCTGCTTTGTTAAGCCAGATCTTCGCTAAAGACGCAGGCCTTTTTTTGCTTGCTGGAGGAGCCCTTCTTGGAGGTTTGCTCCACCTTGTCTTTCAGTGTTTTTTTTTGCGTTTTCGAAGTTTGCCTTTCGGGATGCGATTTTGGCCTTGGCAAAAAGAGGTGTTTTCCGCTTTTGCTTTGTTGCTGCCATTGGTTGGGGGGCTTGGCATTTACCAGCTCAACGTGATGAGCTCGCGGCTTTTGGCGTCTTTTCTATCAAGCGGGGCATTGAGCTACTTCTACTATGCCCAACGCTTGGTTGAAATCCCGCAAGGGATGTTTGGCGTGGCTTTCGCCACAGCTTCTCTTGCATCTTTTTCGGAATTGCGTGCCCGCGAGGACAAAGAGGCCCTCCGTCGCTCTTTGGATGATGCGCTTTCTGCTGTGACATTCATTGCGCTGCCATGTACCGCGCTCTATGTGGCAATGGCTTTCCCCCTCATTCGCTTGCTTTTTGTCCGCGGTGCATTTGAAGTGGCTTCGGCATGGGAAACGAGCCGTTCTTTGCTTTGGCAATCCCTTGGAATTTGGGCCACGGCTGCTTTGCGGGTGCTCGTACCAGTTTTCCATGCGCATCGGGAGACACGCTGGCCCTTGTTGGGAAGTGCAGCCAATTTTTTGGTGTTTCTGAGCGCGGGCTTTGCGCTGTCTCGGCAACTTGGGCACGTGGGCTTGGCGATGGCGCTAAGCCTTGCTGCTTTTGCGCAGCTAGGGGTCCTTTTGCTTTTGCTGAAAAGGCTTGAGCTATTGCCATCTCGTGCATTTTGGCGGCGGGCCATGCTCATGGGAATTGCTGCAAGTGGGGGGGGATGGACGAGCCACCTGGTGCTTAAGGCCTTTGACCTTTGGCAAATGAGGGAGGCTTGCAGGTGGCCCATTTTTGGTGTTGCTGCTTTCTTGGGCCTTGGGGTTTTCGTGGGCTTGAGTTGGGCTTTTCAATTGCCTGAACCGAGGTTTTTGCTAGAACACTTGGGTCGCCTCTTGGGGCTGAATAAAGGAGGTAGGGGGGCAAAGCCAGAGCGGGTATAATCGGTTCATGATGCACCGTATGCTCGAGGAGTGGGTGAGGTGGTTTCAAGTGCTGTTGATTGGTTGTTGGTTGGTCGGATGCGATTGCGGGGGGCCTACGAGGCCAGGGGGACCGAGTTGTGGCTCAGCATCGGATTGTGGAAATGGGTTGGTTTGCGTAGAGGGTCGTTGCATCCCACCTACACCTGGTATTGATGGAGGTGCAAGGTGTGACGGGGTTTGGATCGGCGTTGAGCAATGCGATGGCCTCGACAACGATTGCGATGGGCACATTGATGAGGGTTTTGAGGCTTGCCTTGGCCGATGTGCACCCGGTTGCACCATCATCCGAGGCGCACCGCAACCAGGCGGGTGGATGCCCAATGATGAAAACAGTGAGGGTGTGATTGTTGATCCAGAGGGAGCGTTGACTCTGGGGCGTGGAAACACCCTCTCGGCTGCAGTTTGGATTGCAAATACAGGGGAGGGAACTGTTTCGAAATTGGATCTGCGAACGGGGCGAGAGGTTGCTCGCTACCCATCGGTCGGGCGCAATGCTCCACCTGGAAGCCGTCCATGGAATGAAGCGTGTACTTGGGGTGATTCTCCAAATCCACCTTTCGGCAATTGCCCCTCTCGCACCGCTGTGGATCAAAATTTTGATGCTTACGTCGCCAATCGGGCCTTTGGAAGCCAGGGATCGGTCACCAAATATGCGGCCAACCAAAGCGATTGCATCGATCGCAATGGAAACGGGGTTCTTGAGACCAGCCGTGATTTGAATGGCGATGGACGCATCGATCTCAGGTCAGCCGAGTTTGTTGGCCCGGAAGACGAGTGCATCTTGTGGACCACTGGTGTGAGCAACCCTGACGGAAGTTTAACACCCAACGAGGTTCCGCGGGCACTTGCAGTTGGTCTTGCTCCCCCTGACCATCCTGTGGGCAATGTGTGGGTGGGACACTTTAATACCAGAGAGATGTGCGAACTCTCCTCAAGGGATGGCCGGACAATTCGGTGCATTTCAACTGGCAACGCCAACCCATATGGTGCTGCAGCGGATCAGATGGGCCGGATTTGGGTTGTAAGCAGGGAGGATGGAGGAAGTGGTGAATGGTTGCTCACCTTCATTGACCCATTGAGAGGAAGCCATCACCGAGTTTCGCAACCGCCGGATTTTACCATGCCAGATTTGCCACGACCCTGCAGAAGCAGCGATGGCACCATGCATGGCTATGGAATCACCATCGATCGAGGTGGTAGGGTGTATGTTTCGATGTCTGATTGTGGGCCTGCGGTATATCGCTATGACCCATCGAGTGATCGCTGGTCTCCTGCGAGAATTCCAGGGAATGGCATTGCCAGGGGGGTTGCTGCCGATGATACCCACCTTTGGGTTACCTTGAGTCACCATCGCGTTGGTGATTGGGGGAGCGGGTGCACCCGTCGTTTGGTTCAGCTCAGGTTGAGTGATCTTACTTTGGTCAACGATTGGTCGATTCCAACTGGTGAGTGTCCAATTGGAGTGGGTGTTGGTTTTGACGGCTCGATTTGGACCGTCGCACGGATGGCCAATCTCGCTGCACGTTTGAATCCAAGAACTGGTACTTGGATTGAGCACCCAGTGGGTGTTGCTCCTTACACCTACAGTGATTTCATCGGGTATGGCCTCAATGCTTTTGCACAACCGCGTGGGCACTATCGTTTTATAAGCGATGGTTGTGCTGGTGCAATGATGGTGAGGTGGGTTGGTGCTGCATTGCGTGCCGAAATTCCGCTTGGCACAACCATCGAGGTGTTTGCAAGAACAGCGAACGACCGAGAGGCGCTTCGCAGGGGTGCGTGGATAGGGCCCTTTATCGTTTCTCCGAGCCGACCACAAGTCGACTTTACGCGGCCACCTGGGCCTCTTCCTGATGGACGTTTCATTGAAATTGAGGTGCGCCTCCGAACGGAGGACCGTCGGGTGGTGCCAAGGCTTTTCCACATTGATCTTGCTTACTTTTGTGAGGTTGGGCTGGGCTAGTGTGAGGAGGGAGGTTGGCGATTGAGAGAGCCCAATTTACATTAAAGGCATGCTTCCTACTGTGAAGCGGAGAAGTTTCGCCTTTGCTATAGCACTTGGCTTTTCCCTCGTGCTCCCGGGTTGTGATTGTGGTGGGGAGCTCAAACCCAGTGGCTGCCGTTCTTCCTCGGATTGCCAAGGCGGTCAAGTCTGCATTGATGGTCGGTGCATGAATCCTCCGCCTGGTTCCGATGCGGGGCCAAGGCCTGACATTTACGTT
>JANWYL010000061.1 GCA_025056955.1 Sandaracinaceae bacterium
AGGCCCTTCGAAATGCTCCATCTGATGAAGCGATTTGGGATGAGCTCGAAGAGCTCGCCCAAACCCACGAGCGCCCAGAAGAAGTGGGAGCCCTTTTCAGAGAGGCCCTTCGGTTGGGTTTGCCGCTTGACAGGATTGATCGGCTAGGGCAACGCGCCCTTGGCTTTCACGAGGAGTGGTTTGGGGAGGATTCGCCCCACCTCATCGAAGTGCTCGAAGCCGTGCTTGTGGTTGACCCCACCTTGCCTTGGCCCCTTGAGCGGTTGACTGTGCTTCTGACTGTTCGTGGGGAATGGGAACGCTTGCTTGGGCACTTCGATCGCGCAATTGCCGCTTCTCAGGGCGACCGCTTTCGCTTGGCACAACTTCTTGAGGAAGCGGCGCAAATCGCCAAGGAGTTTGCAGGGCAGCCAAAGCGAGCGATTGCATATCTCCAAGCGCTTTTCGAGTTGCGTCCGCACGATGCACACCTCTTCGCTGTGCTCGAGCGTTTGCTTGAACGCGAGGAGCGATATCGGGATCTCGTTGAGCTTTGGCGGAAGAAACTCAGCGATTCTCCAGATGGGCAAGAACTCCGCTATCGAATTGCACGGGTGGAGCTGGATCGGCTTGGAGATTGGGAAGGGGCCCTGGAAGATGCTCAGGTGCTCATGCGGGGAGGAGATGAGAGGGGGAAGGAAATGGCCTTTGAGGTCCTCAACACCTCGACCTTTTCTTTGGAAAGCCGGCGAAAGGCTGGTCAAATTTTGAGGGATTTTTATCGACAAAGCGGGGCGCTCGATGGGCTTGAGAAGGTGCTTGAGGCATGGGTGCGTTTTGAAGAGGGGCAAGAGGCCATTGCCTTGCGGAGAGAACTCGGGAGGCTCAAAGAAAAGCGAGGTCAATGGGAGGAGGCCTTTGATCAGTGGGCGGCTCTCTTGCGCCTTGCGCCAGAAGACACGGAAGCCAAGCGCAAAGTTGAGGAGCTTGCGGAGAAGCTTGGCGACTTGAGGCGCCTGGCCCGCGTTTTTGAGGAAGGAGCGCAAGGGGCTCCTCCAGAAGTGGCGGGAGCCCTTTTGGTGGAAGCTGGGGAGCTTTGCCTAAAAGTTGGGGATAAGGAGAAAGCCGAAAGCGATTTCAGGGCTTTATTGGCCCTCGAAGGGGTCCCCGCACCAATTCGGGTCAAAGCCCTGAGGCACCTTCTCGATCTTTTCTCTGCTGAAGCGCGGGCCAAGGAGCGGCTTTACGTGCTTGGGCTTCTCGCTGAGGTTGAAGCATCCCCAGGGGAGCGCAAGGAAATTCTAGGGCAGGCTGCCAAGCTCGCAGAAGCGCTTGGCGAGTTCGAGCAAAGCGCTGCTTTTTGGCAAAAGCGCCTGGACTTGTCGGCTGAGGATCTCGAAGCACACGAGCGCTTGATCGCTCTTTGGCGCAAGGCGGGGCGGGTCCGTGAGTGGGTTCAGGCGCTTGATAGGCGGATGGCGCTTGGCGTTGAGCCCTCGGTGCGGCGAGCGATTGGTATAGATATTGCGCTTGCCCTTGAGGCCATTGGGGAGCTTGGAGAGGCTTGGGAGCGGCTCCAGGGCTTGGCCTCGGAATTTGGGGAGGATGGAGAAATCGGGGATGCGATGGTGCGGGTTGCCTTTGCGCGGGGGGACATGGAGGCGCTTCGTGGCTTGCTCGGACGGATTGCAGAACGCGAGCGGCGGAGGGCTGTCGATGGGCTTGTGCGTTTTGTGGCGCTTCAAAGGCAAGGGGGGGCTTCAGGAGCCGAAGTGGCATCGGCACTCGCTCGGGTTCTCGAATTCGATCCGGGGCACGAAGAGGCGCGGCGGCTGCTAAAGGATTTGCTCAGTGATCCTCAGGCGCAAAAAGAAGCTGCAGAAGCGCTTGCCAGAGCGGCAATTGCCAGGGGCGAGTTTGAGGAGGTGCTCGATCTTCTGGATGTGCGCCTTGAGCATGCGAGCGATGAGGGCAGCCGCTACCGATTGTTCCGGGAGGCGGCTGAAATCGCGGTGCGGCTTGGAGAACTCAACCGAGGCTTGGAATATTGGGCCAATGTCCTTCGCCTGCGTCCTGAGGAGAAGGAAGGAGATGCGCTGCTCGGACAGCTTGCGCAAGTGACGGGGAGATGGAGTGAAGCCGGTTTGGCTTGTGCGGAGGCAGCCCAAAGGGCTCAGAATTTGGCAAGGGCGATTGAACTTTTCAAGCGGGCGGCTGAGTTTCAAATGCGAGGAGAAATGGGAGAGGGGGCAGTGCGCAGTGCACTCGAAGCCCTAAGGAGGCGCCCGAGCGATGTGGAGTGGGCCAGTTGGGTGCTTCAGGCATGTGGAGCCAGTGGCGCTCAAGTGGCCAAAGAAGGCGCGGAGGCATGGGTGCTCGTTGCAATCGCCCAACGCAGGCTCGAGCCGGCGTGGATTGAGGCTGGGGAGCGCTGTGCTGAGGCCATTGGTTGGCTGCCGTGGGTGAGGGCAGTGCAGGAAGTGTTTGCTGCCAAACTCAATGAGGAAATCACCAGGCGAAGCGCCAAAGACGCCCGTTCGATTGGGCTTGGAGAGCTTGCCTGTGCCATCGAGCGGGTTTTGGCACGATGGTATCGCGAGCGTTTGGGGGATGAGGAAGAGGCCCGTCAAGCCATGCGCAGGGCCATCGCTCATGATGATTCGGATGTGCATGCACTGGCTGAGCTCATTGAGCTTGAGCGCCGAGCGCCAAGCAAGGCCCTTTTCGATGCGCTCGTCATGATGGCTGAGCGCCAACCGGGGCGCCTTGATCTGTGGATGGAGGCCGCAGGGTTTGCAGCGCAAAATTTGCGCGATGCGCGGCTTTTGCGGCGGGTGCTCGAGCGGCTTTTTGGTGAAGCGGCCCGGAAGTGGCGAGAAGGTGCTGAGGGCGAAGCCTTGTCAGCTGGCGCAGGGGCTCGCTGGGCAATAGAGTATTTGGTAGCGCTCGAGATCGAAGAGGGGAGGGCAGAGCGAGCCATCGAATGGCTGCTCGAACTTTCAAGGCTGCCTGTGGGGCCAGAAGAGCGGCAGGCGCTTTTCCGTCGGGCGGGCGAAATTGCTCTTAACAACAAAGACGAAGAGCGTGCCCTTTCGTTGTTTGAAGCGGCTGTGCAGGGCTCGCTCGCAGATGAAAAGGCAGTCAACGAATTGGCCAAGGCCTATGAGCGGAGGGGCCGCATCCCCGAGCTCCTGGGCCTGAGAAAGCGGGAGCTTGGTCTTGAGCTGCCTTTGGAGAGGCGCCTTGCGGTGCGGCTTGAGGTGGCAAGGCTTCTCGGGATTCTCGAAGATTCGGGGGAGCGTCTGGCACTCTTGCGAGCCAACCTTGCAGAATCACCGGGGCATCTCCCATCGCTCAGGGCCCTCCAAGCGGTGCTCGAATCCCGCGGTCGGAGCAGCGAGCTCTATGAAGTTTTGGCAGCTCAAGCCACTCAGCTCGAAGGGAGCGATCCAAAGCAAGCGGGAGAGCTATGGGCAAAGTGTGCCCGCTTGGCCGAAGAGCGCCTTTCGGATCCCGAAAAGGCTGTCTTTGCTTATGAACGTGTGGCTTCTCTTACAGCGGATCCGATGGCATACGAGGCGCTTGCCCAGTTGTCGATGGCAAAAGGCGAAGTGCATCGGGCTGCGGAGTGGCTTGAGCGCTCGCTTGAGTTGAGGAAAGGGAGAGATCGGGTGCCCACCCTTCTCAAGCTTGCCGAGGTGCGCTTGTCGACAGGGCGGCACGATTTGGCTGTGCTTGCCCTCGAGCGGGCACTTGCAGAAGCGCGAGACGATGTGTCCATTCGGGAGCGGCTTGCGCTTCTCTATCGCTCTCAGCGCTCCTTCGAAAAGCTGGCTGTATTGCTCAGCGAAAATGCGGAGCTCGTCAGTACAAGCGATCCGGAACGGGCTGTGAATCTGGCCAAAGAAGGGATTCAGCTTTTCCGCGAGGAGTTGAGAAAGCCAGAACGGGCCCTGCCTTTGCTTGAGCTGCTCAGGAGGCTTGAGCGGCTTGACCATGAGACGAAGCTGGCCCTGGCCGAGGTCTACCGCCTTGTCGGGAGAATCGATGATTCCCGTGCCCTGCTTGAGGAGCTGCTTGCGGAGTACGGTCGCAGGCGTTCTCCTGAACGGGCGCAAGTTCATTTCCAGCTCGCTCACGTGGCCTTGGCCCAAGGCAACTTGGCTGAGGCGCTCGAGCAGCTCGACAAGGCTTCTGGCATGGACATGGGAAACCAACGGATCTTGCGAATGCTTGGCGAAGTCGCTGTGCAGGCAGGTCAATTCGATCGGGCCGAACGGGCCTATCGCGGGCTTTTGCTTGCCCTGCGGCGGCATGCGCCCGAGTCAGAGGCAATTGAAGTGGGGCCAAGCGAGGTTTTCTACGAGCTGGCTCGGCTTGCTCAGCTTCGCGGTCAAAGGGAGCAGGCGAAAGAGCTTCTCGAAAATGCCAAGGAGAGCGCAAAGCAGCACTTGAGCGAAGCGTCTCGCTTTGTAAAGGCCTTGCTTCGAGCGAGGGATTTAGCGCTTGCAGAGGAGATGATTGCGTGGCGCCTTGAGCGGGAAAGCGAAGGAGAGGGGCGGGCACGAGCCCTTTTCGACCGTGCAGAGCTTTTTGTGCTCAAAGGCGATTTTCGTGCAGCGCTCGAGTCGCGTCTTGAAGGGCTTCGGTGTGCCAAAGACCCTGTCGCCGAGCTTGAGGCCACTGAAAGATTGGCTTTTGAGGCCAACGCGGGAGAGCGCTACGCAGAGGCGATTTTGCAGATGAGCGAGCGGTTGAGGCGCAAAGAAGATGCGATGCTCGTTTCGGAGCTTCTGCTTTCTGCGGCCAGGGTGCTGGAGGAGGCGGTTGAGCGGGCCTCCCCAATAAGCAAAGAGACATTGATCGATAAGGCAGTCGAGCTTTTGCGTCGCGTGGAATCCATAGGTTCAAGGGTGGTTGAGGCATGGCGTGCGCTCGTCCGAATTGCCAAAAAGCGGGGCGACTGGGTTGAAGAGGTTCGGGTGCTCAGGCGCATGCTCGCTTCCGGCATCTCAGAGGAAGCCATGGGTGGAGTGCCATTGATTGACCCAGCCCAGCGCATCGAAGCGCTCTATCGGATCGCAGAAGTGGAGCTCAAAAGCGAGGAAAGCATCGATTCGGGCTTGAGTGCCCTTGAAGAGGCCGTGCAAGGCGATGGAAATCACTCGCGGGCAGCGCGCTTGCTTGAGCAAGCCGTGCGCATCCACGGGCCGAAGATGCGTTTGCTTCAGGCTTGGGAGCGGAGCGCGCTGGCATCTCGTGAGCCTTCTCTTCGGTATGCCCTTTTGCGCTTTCGCCTGCTTGAGCGAGGGGAGTCAGTAGGCTGGGAGCAAGTGCTTGAAGCAATTCAACTGGCCCGCGAAATTGGGGATGATTCTTCCCTTGAGGGCTTCTTGCTCCGGGCAGCAAAGCTTCTTGAGGAGCAGCCTGAGCGTTGGCCTGAGGCCGTATGGGTGGCGATTGAGCTTGCAGAGCGCAAAGCCAGGGCGGGAGAAAAGGGAGAGGCCTTGGCATGGCTCAAAAAGGCAAGGGAAGTGGTGGCGGAAGCCGAGGAGAGCAAAGAAATCGAGCTCCTTTGGCGCATTCGGGAGCTGGCACGCGGTGGAGTGGATCCCCGGAGCGAGGCCGAGGCATTGATGCGGCTTGTGGAACTCCAACCTGGAAACCGAGCGCTTTGGGGAGAGCTGCGCCGTTTCTTCGCCCAAAGGGGCGATCGCTCAGGACATGAAGCGGCCATGCGTCGGGCCATCGAGAGGCTTGAGGCGCCTTCTGAGCGAAATGCTTTGCGCTTGGTTTTGGCGCAAAGCTTGGATGAGGATTACGGGGCAGAGGAAGAAGCGATTGCGCTTTTGCGGGAGGCTCTGGAAGAGCAACCTGATGATGCCGAAGCGTACGCGCGTCTTTTTTCCCTCCTTGAGCGCAAAGGGGATGCATTGGGGGTTGCTTCGATGCTCGAACGGGCCATTGAAGCAGCCCGCAGCCGCGGTGATGCGGCAAAAGTTGCTGAACTTGCCCTCAAGCAAGGTGCTTGGCTTGAGGCAGTGGATCGTAACCAGGCGATCGAGAGCTATCGCATGGGGCTCGATTGGAGTCCGGAAGATCCTCAGTTGCTTCGCGCTTTGTATCGTTGCTTGGAAAAGGAGGGAAGAACCCAAGAGAGGGCCAGTTGGGGCGAGCGGTTTTTGAAGCATTGCGCTCAAGAAGAAGTGCAATCGCTTGCACTAGAGCTTGTGGGGCTTTACCGGGAGGCAGAAGATGAAGAGGGGGTGGGCAGGGTTTTGCGCAACGCGATTGAGCGTGCTCCCAACGAGCCAAGGCTTGTCGAAGAATGGATCGCTTGGCTTAGGGCCCAAGGCGAATGGCAAGAACTGGCCGACCTTTATGCCCGTCAGGCCGAAATGATCCAAGACCCAAAGCAGAGGAGATGGCGCTGGCTCGAAGCGGCTCGTCTGTATAGGCAAACCGGGGATGGCACTCGAAGCTTGGCTGTTTTAAGGCAAGCAGCTTCGGAAAACCCAAGCGATCTTGAACTCCTCTGGGAATTCATTGAGGCTGCCAGAGCGGCGGGGCAGCCTGAAGCAGCGCTTGACCTTCTCGATCAGGTGCTTGAGGCGGAAGGCAAAAACGCCCAAGTTTGGGTATGGCGTGCTGAGCTTCTGCGGGAGCTCGGTCGAAGGGGAGAAGCCGCATCGGCCCTTGAGAGGGCCGCACGGCTTGAGCCTCGCTTCTTGAAGGATTGGATCGAGGCACTTGATGCATACAGGCTCGAGCTTCGTGAGCAAGGCCAGGTCACGGAGGAGCGTGGTGCATTGCTTCAATTGGTGAACCTCAACCAAGAAGCAGGGGAGCCTGGACGCGGCCTTGCGCTTCTTGAAGACTGGATTGCCCGCCATCCACAAGACCAGGAAGCCATCCACCGCTTCGTCGAGCTTGCGACTGGGCTTGGGCGCTTGGACCTCGCCTTTGATGGGCGCTTTGCGTTATTCAAGCTCGCATCTGGGGCCGAGCGCCTGGGATCTGCGATCGAGCTCTACGAACTTGCCCAGCATGTGGGGAAGGAGCAGGAAGTCAGGCCCTGGCTCGAAAGGCTGGCTCGCGAAGAGCCTGAGGCCCATTCTTTGCGGAGCCTGCTTGAACGCATCTATGCCCAAAACGAAGAGTGGGAGCAGCTCGCCGCATTGCTTGAGGCCGAAGCCCGTTGGTCGCCTCCAGATCGCCGGGCTTCGGTGCTCAAGCGCTGGGGAGAGCTTTTGCTGCATCGCTTGGGCGATGGCAAAGGAGCTGCTCGCGTTCTTAAGGAAGCGTATGCCCTTCAGCCAAGCGATGAGCTGATTTTGCTTCTTGCTGACGCCTACGTTGACGCCGAGGCGTATGATGATGCGGTCCAGCTCTTAAACGAAGCGATCCAGCAACGGATGCGCAAGAGAACGCCAGCCCTTGCGGAAATGCAACTGCGAATGGCCCGGCTGGCTGCTCTAAGTGGCGATACCAACACGCAGCTTGAG
This sequence comes from Sandaracinaceae bacterium, assembly GCA_025056955.1. GTDB lineage: Bacteria > Myxococcota_A > Polyangia > Polyangiales > Sandaracinaceae > JANWYL01. Next base: position 7,485 of record JANWYL010000061.1, read on the forward strand.
TGGCTCAAAGTGGCCTTTGAGACGGACAAAAACAACGGGGTGATTGCAGCTGAGCTTGCAGAGCTTGCGATGTCGCTTGGAGATGATGCGACTGCGATGAATGCGCTCAAAGCCATCACCTTGCAGAAAACGCCAGGTCCAATGAGCAAGGCAGTGGCTTTTTTGCGGCAAGCCCAAATCTCGGCGCGTCAAGGTGATCGGCAAAAAGCCATTCTTTGGGCACGGCGAGCGCGCGTCGAAGACCCCAACTTAACTGAAGTGGACGAGTTTTTGCGCAGCTTGGGAGAGTGAGCTGGAATGAAGATCCACGAAATGAGTGCCCTTGAGCTTCGCGAGGCCCTCAGGCGGAAGCGGTTGAGTTCTGTTGAAATCGTGGAGGCCCTTATCGCCCGAAGGCGAGCAATCGATGGAAAAATCAATGCTTTCGTTTGTGATCTGAGCGAGTCAGCACTCAGGGAGGCACGCCGTGCCGATGCAGAGCGCATGGAGGCCATGGAGCGGGGCGAACTCGATGGCCTCCCTGTGCTTCACGGCCTCCCGATCACCATCAAAGACAACATTGATTTGCAGGGCACCCCCTCAACCTTGGGGCTGGCTTCCCGTCGAAATGCACTGGCCTCTAAGGATGCAGTGACTGTGAGCTTGGCCAAAAAAGCAGGGGCCATCGTCATTGGAAAAACCAACGTTCCTCAAACCCTTCTCGCCATGGAGACGACCAACCACCTCTTTGGCACGACATCAAATCCGTGGGCCCTTGACCGGGCTCCTGGGGGGTCGAGCGGTGGAGAAGCTGCAGCGATTGCTTCGGGCGCAAGCGTGCTTGGCCTTGGGACGGACATTGGTGGTTCGCTGCGCATTCCGGCTGCGATGACTGGGATTGCGACCCTGAAACCCACCCTGCACCGCTGGTCCAACCGTGGGGTTGTGGGGCTCCTTGCTGGTCAAGAAATCGTGCGCGCGCAAATTGGCCCCATGGCCCGAAGCGCCGAAGAAGTTTCCTTCTTTTTTTGTGCGCTTGACGGAGCACTCCATGCCCAGCTCGATCCCGAAAGCCCACCCCTTCCAATCCCGGATCCCCGCAAGTTGGACATTCGGGGCTTGAGAATTGGTGTCTATGAAGACGATGGCTTCATTACGCCCTCAGCACCATGCAAGCGGGCCGTGTGGCTTGCCGCTCGTTACCTTGAAGAAGGGGGAGCCTCGGTGGTGCCCTATGTTCCCCCATTTGCGGAAGAGCATTTTTATCTTTTCGTTTCGGCGATCACTGCTGATGGGCTTTTGGCCATCGAAAGGGGGCTGGGTCGCGAGCCTCCTATCGCGCCGATTGCCCTCAACCGCCGTCTCAACCACGTCCCCCGCTGGGCCCGTGTGGTCTTTGCTGAGGTGCTTGAAATCTTTGGCGAAAAGAGGATTGCTCGGCTTTTTCAGTCGATTGGGAAGCGCAATGTGGATGCTTACTGGGAGTTGGCGAGGCGGCGCTTGGAGATGCAACGGGCCGAGCTCGATGCCTGGAATGCCCTTTCGCTTGATGCGCTCATTTGCCCTGCCACCGTGACCCCTGCGCCACCCCATGGAAGCACTTCTGATTTTGGGCCAGCCGCCGTCTACACGGCGCGTTACAACTTGCTCAATTTCCCCGCAGGTGTGATCGGCATCACCCGCGTTCTCCCCCACGAGACCGAGCGTCCTGAGCGCAAGGATCGCATCGATCGACGTGCCCAGGCCATCCAACAGGGCTCGGCGGGGTTGCCTGTGGGCGTGCAGGTTGTGGCTCGCCCATTTCGAGAAGAGGTGGTGCTTGCCATCATGATGCACATCGAAAAAGAGGCCAAGCTTCGGGGAGAGGCCCCACCACTGCCAGTGGATCCCTAAAAAGGTGCGGCCATTCCACAATGCCACTACCCAATCCGAGAAGCAGAGCTCTTATGGTTGAACAACAAGTTCACCAAGGTGTTGAGCCCACACCACTCCTTGACAACCCATCGCATCACCAACCAATGAAGCTACAAGGGGTACAGGAATTGAGCTAAAGACCACCCAAGTTCCAAGAGACACCACAAACTCGGCGATCCCCTCTAGAACTCCTTGAACTACCAACATGAACAACCCAATTCCTACCCCTGCTCCGCGAATTGAAATGGTTGCAAGCCAGAAAATGCTTCTGCAAAAACGATCAACTTCATTTGGATCGTCTGCACTTGGAATATTTTTATGAGCTTCTTTTTATGAGCTTCTTTGGGTGAGGACTCAGCGAGAGGTCCTCAGAAGGTTGCAAGGCATTTTCAATAGGGGTATTTTCGAAAGGTGATGCTCATTTGGGTGCGCGGCTGAGCTTGGTTATTAGGCCAGAGCATCGTTGGTGAAAACGATGGGTGCAAGCACCAAATGGCTCACCCAATGGCGTTTCGAAAGGTAAAAAGAGCAGAAGCGATTGGAGTGGCCTTTTTGCACAGAGGTGATCCCATCGAGATAATCAAGGTGGGTTGAACATGGCGCATGGCATTTGATCAATTCGATCATGCCAACCAATTTTTTACGGCTTCGATCCTTGCTTTGGGCGCAATGGGAAAATCCGACGCTCTCCCTCATAACGCGGAGGGAGCACTTCGAAGACGTCCAGCACGATCGATTTTCTGGCCATTGAGGGGAGTCGGATTCGCAGGCTGCCATCAGGCCCCCGGTCTTCGACATAGCAGAGGCCAAATTTCCTGTGATCGATCCTATCGCCTTTTTGTGGGCCTGTTGATTTTGAACCTTTTGCTTCTGATTTGGTGGATGTGGCCCCATCCTTGGCAGAAAGCGCTTCATCGGCATCCACGGCGGCGGAAACGCGCATGACGTCGGCCCAGCCAACGGGTGCGCCCTTTGACGGGAGAGTGGCGCTGGATTTTTCTTTAGAATCAGAAGGGGGAGGACTTGAGGGGCTTTGGGTTTTGGGTGTGGTGGATTTGAGGGTTGGTGGAGGAGCGAGAAAGAAGGGGGAAGCCTTGATGCCTGGGGTTGGGTCTCCTTTCCAGAGGAGAAGCCCCGTTGCTTCGTCTTCCTCGCGCTCGAGGCGAATGTCTTCAAAGCTTTCAAGCAGGCATTCGAGATTCATTGCAGAAGCGGCAACGAGCCAACCGCCAAAGGTGGCAAATCCTTCTCCACGCTGCGCCGAAAGGAGCGCCCGCGCTTCGATGTGGAGTTCACCCGAACGCAAGGAAATGGTTCCTTCTCCTGCCACGACCACCAAGGGCCCATCGAGGCGCTGAGGTGGGGAGTGGCTTCGGAGTTGGGCATCCCAGTGGGCCAAGGCCGCCCACTCGCAAAGGCCAGTCATGCGAAACCAGGCCGAACGGATGCCTTCGCGCTCACAAAAAAAGCGGAGCGTTGCGATGGGTTCTTCACCACGGCCAAGGCGCAAGACAAAACGCTTCCCACATCTCGTTTCAAAAACAACCATGGAAATTCCTAAAAAAGCGAAAAAAAATTGTCCCTTTTTGGGAGAGCATCAAGCCGCAACGAGTTAGGCCTTTTGAAGTGGGGGCGGTGGTTCTGGGTCTTTTTGTGTTGATTCTTTTTCGATTTCTTTGGTTGAAATCCCAAAAAGGCGAGGCACCATTGTCACCCAACCGATGTTGCCGTTTTCGGCGGCTCTCCGGAGCTCGACGAAAATGGGATGGAGCAGCTTGCTTGCTGCGCGTTCAATGGCGCGGTCGATGTCTTTGGCCTCGATGCTTTTTTTGTGGCCGAACACCTCTTCGAGTTCTTGTCGAATGATTTTGCGCACATGGGCGTCGATGGCTCCGAAAATCGGCTTAAGGCTGCTCTCGCGGCTTGCCCGTTCGAATGAGGCCACCTCCTGCTCGATGATCTTTTCAGCCGCTTCGGCTTCTTTGCGGCGCAAAAGGAGGTTGTCCTCTGCCACGCGACGGAGATCGTCGATGTCGTAAAGAAAAACACCTTCGAGAGCGCCAACACGGGGGTCCACATCGCGAGGGACGGCAATGTCGATCAAAAAGAGGGGGCGATAACGGCGCTCGCGCACGATTTCTCGCATGGCTTCATACTCGACAACGAAACGGGTCGAAGCGGTCGAAGAGATGGCGATGTCGGCCAGTTTGAGCTCGGATTCGAGCTCAGAGAAGCCCCGGGGCTCTCCGCCATAGCGAGCGGCGAGCTCAGCAGCGCGGGCCAGGCTGCGGTTGAGGACGAAGAGCTTCGCACCCCCTTGGGCAAGCTTGCGGGCGGCCGCTTCCGCCATTTTGCCGGCACCGATCAAAAGCACGCGCTTCCCCTGCATCGATTCGAAGATTTGGCCGGCAAGATCGCAGGCCACAGAGCTCACAGAGACAGAACCCGAAGCAATCGCTGTTTCGCGGCGCACCCGCCGGGCCACCGCAAATGCCTGAGTGAAAACGCGGCGGAGCACCGGCCCGATTGCCCCATTCGATTCGGCAGCACGATAGGCTTCTTTGATTTGGCCAAGGATTTGAGGCTCGCCGACCACCATCGAGTCGAGGCTTGAGGCCACTCGGAAGGCATGACGGATGGCTTCTTTCCCCTCACGCAAATAGAGGGCCTGGAAGATTTCAGCCGGCCGGGCCCGTTCTTCCATCCATCGCCTGGCATGGTTTTTTCCGCCATCGTCTTGGGCCACCGCATAAAGTTCAACCCGGTTGCAAGTGGAAAGGAGAAGGGCTTCTTTCAAGTTGGCTTCTTGGCGAAGGCCAGCCAAGGCTTCTGGAAGGGCAAGGGGAGGTAGGGCCAAGCGCTCCCGAATCTCGAGGGGTGCGGTGTGATGGGAGAGACCCAAAACAAAAAACTCCTTCATCGAGGCCCACTTCGGATCGCGTATCCCACAAGCACAGCGCAGCCAACCAAAAAGCCAAGGAGGGTTCCCCATGCGGCGCGGCGCCCACGCCAGCCGGCAACCACCCGCAACAGCAAAAGGACTCCAAAGAGGACCCATTCGATCAGGGCCATGGCTTGATTCCAGCCGATTGGGGGGGAGTTGGGGTCAAGGCGCATGGCCCAAAAAGCTCCCGTCACTGCGCCAATGGTCAAGAGGGGAAAACCAAGCCAGACCATTCGGAGTGCCATCGCATCGAGCGTGTCAAGGGGAGGAAGGCGGGAGAGTGAAGTCCGCGCCTGCTTGCGCCGGAGTGCACGCTCGGCAAAAAGGTAAGCGATTGAAGTGGCGAAGGCCACTGCAAAGGCCGCAAGGCCTAAAGCATTGCTCGCGATGTGGATCAGGCGAAGCAAAGAACGAAAGCGCTCTGGCACTTCGACGCCACGGGGTGGGCCAGCCACCAAGAAAAAAAGGAGAACCAAAGGCAGGACGAAAGCCCCAAGGGCGCGGAGGCGCTTTGGATCGCCTCTGCGCTTGAATTGCAGAGTGAGCACGTAGGAAAAAGCGACACCCCACGAGCCCCAACGCAAGAGCTCATCGATGCTCCAGAGAATGGTTCCGTGAGCAAAGAGCGCAACCGATATCAAAAAGAGAAAGTGCAGGGCCAAGGCCCAAAGCAGGGCCCAATGAGCGGCCCGCCCAAGGCGCTCGTCTCCTCGGAGAAGGAGTCCAAAATACCCCGCCCCTGAAAGGGCATAGAGCACGCCCACTCCTCCAAAGAGCCAAGCCAAAAAAGGGTGCCAAGGCATAATGGTGGAGATGAGAGAAAGCGTAACCGAATCTTAATCACCTCATTTTTTTTCACCAGGGTGATGTGGGTTTTGGTAGTGGGCCTGCGAGATGGCTTCAAAAAGGCCTGAAGAAGGGCGCTTTGAAACACCAAGGACTTCGAGCATGGCTTGCGCGGATGCACCCTGCAGAGGGGTTGCGATAAAGCCTTCGGTGGCCTCGTAGCACTCGTCTCCCAAAAGCACAGTGCCTGCGCAATGGTCTCCAC
>JANWYL010000062.1 GCA_025056955.1 Sandaracinaceae bacterium
GGCGGGTCCGGCGCTGGGGGGCCGGTGGGGGGCGCCGGGGGCCCCGTCCGGGGGGAAGGCTTTGGCGAAGGGCCTGGTTTTTATGTGACCGGTCGCTTCGAGGAGGTGCAAAGGCGAGGCCTTTTTCTGGGCCATGTTGTGCGTGAAATCCGCGTGGAAGATCCCGGAGCGCGTGGCATCCTCGCAGTTCAAGAGCGGCTTGAAGAAGCGCTGCGTTCCGAGCGCGTTCGAGGCGTGCTTTTGCGGATGCAAGGAGGGGGGATGGGTATGGCGTATGCGCAAGAATTGCGCCAATGGATTCAAGCCCTCGAAGAAGCCAACAAAAGAGTGGTTTGTGTGCTTGGCGATGCGACGGGGAGCGAGCTCTATGCCTGCGCCTCTGCCCATCGATTGGTGATCGATCCTGCGGGCGACATTCGCATCTACGGGCCTTGGATTGAAGTGCAGCATTACGCGGGCCTGCTTGAGCAGCTTGGCGTCCGCGCGGATTTTTTGAGAATTGGCCCCCACAAAAGCGCCATCGAAGCCTTTCACAACCGTTCGATGAGCGAGGAGAGCCGCGAAGACAGGTCGGCCCTTTTGAGCGATCTTTGGAAACGCTTTGTGGCTGAGCTCTCACGCGATCGCCGTTTGCCTCCTGAGGTGGTCCGGGAAATTGTCGAAAATGGGCCTCACCTTGCCGCCGAGGCCCACCGCGCGGGTTTGGTCGATGGCATCCTCGGCCCAGGAGAGCTTAAGCCTTTTTTGCGCGAGCTTTTTGGGGGCGAGGTGGAGCTTGAGCGAGTGCCTCCTCGCGAAGCCAGGCGGCGCTTTGCCGATCCCACCCATGTGGGGGTGGTTGTGATTGATGGCGAGCTCATCGATGGCGATAACCTCGACATCCCCATCCTTGACATTCACGCCACGGGCGCTCGCACTGCCCTTAGAGCCATTGAGCGCTTTGCCAGCGATCCTGCGATTGGCGCAATTGTGGTCCGCATCGATAGCCCGGGTGGCTCTGTGCTTGCGAGCGACCAAATCCATAGGGCCATCCGCCGGGCCCGCGAGCGCAAACCTGTCATCGCCTCGATGGGTAGTATCGCCGCAAGCGGTGGCTACTACATTGCAAGCGCTTGCCAAGAGATTTGGGCAGATCCGGCCACAATCACCGGCTCGATTGGGATTTGGTACGGAAAAGTCGATTTTGCTCCGCTTTTGGAACGTTTTGGCGTTTTCACCGAAGAGCTCCGAAGCGCCCGCAGAGGAGGGATGGAGTCCTTGTTTCGGCCATTTACGCCCGAAGAACGGGCCTCTTTGGCTGAGGTTCTCCGCTCGCTCTATCGGCTCTTTGTGCGGCGGGTGGCGGAGGGACGCGCCATGCCTCCAAGCGAAGTCGATGCCCGCGGGCGGGGGCGCATTTTCTCTGGAGATCGGGCCAAAGCTTTGGGCCTGGTCGACCGCTTGGGTGGTTTTGGGGCAGCCCTCGCCCGGGCCCGAAAGCTTGCGGAATTACCGGAAGATGCGGGCTTTGAAGTGGCCCCATCGCGTCCGTCAAGCCTTTTGGACTATGCCCTTGGTGCGATTGGGCCTGGAAGCAGTGAAGATGGGCCAACAGGGCCTTCCTTGAGCCTCCCAGAGCCTCTTTTGGCTCCCTTGCGCGCAGGCGCACTCCTTTACCTTTTTGAGGGGCGTCCATTGGCCCTCCTTCCTTTCAACCTGAAATGGCGCTGAGCTGAGCCTTCTTGGCATTTGCATGGGCCCGTGCGAGCCTTGGCCCATGGAGGACGCCGAGCTCGCTTCGCTCATCAAAGAGGCACTGGCTTCAAATGGGCCGATTGTGTTTTTGACAGGGGCAGGGATTTCGGCCGAAAGCGGAATTCCAACATTTCGTGGGCCCGAAGGGTACTGGCGTGTGGGATCAGTGAACTACCGCCCGGAGGCCCTGGCCACACGCGCTGCTTTTGAGCGCATGCCAGAGGAGGTTTGGGCCTGGTACCTCTATCGCCGAGGCGTGTGCCGCAAAGCCAAGCCCAATCCTGCGCACTTGGCCCTTGTCCGTGCCGAAGACCTGCTCCAGGAGCGCTTTCTTCTCATCACGCAAAATGTGGACGGCCTGCATTTGCGCGCAGGAAATAGCCCAGAGCGGACCTACCAGATCCATGGAAACATCGATTTTGCGCGCTGTGAAGGGATGCCTCCGCACATTTTTCCAATTCCAAGCGAGATCGACGTCGATTGGCCAAAAGAGCGGCGCCTTGGCCCTGCCGAAATCGCTCTCCTCCGATGCTGTGAAAATCGCTGGTCTCGCCCCCACGTGCTTTGGTTTGATGAGAGCTACGACGAAGCCTTGTTTCGCTTTTCGAGCTCGCTTCGGGCAGCGCAAGAAGCCGCAATGCTTGTTGTGATTGGGACTTCAGGTGCGACCACCTTGCCTGCCCTGATCGTCGATACGGCCATCACTCGGAAAATTCCCTTCGTGTGCTTCAACCTCGAAGAGAGCCCCTTTACGGAAGCAGCACGAAAAAGCCCTTCCGGCCTCTTTCGGCTTGGCCCAGCGAGCCACCATGTTCCGCTTTTTGTAAAAATCCTCGAGGAAGCCCTATTAGGGTAAGTTTGCTCTATTCTTGGCTGGTCTCTTGGGCCTCACCCATCTGAGCAAAATGAGTGGGATCAGCAGGCCGAGAGGGGAGCAGCGCCTCTTGGACTTCTTGGGTGGAAGAAGAAGCCTTGCCGTTTGCTCCATTTGATGATGGAGCCCCAGCGCTTCCGCCACCTTGCCTTGCGGCTTTGGCTTGCTTTTCCATTTCAAGCCGACGCGCGAGCTCTTGCGCCACTTTCGCCCGCACCTCCGGACGAGGTGCAAGGAGCATGGTCATGCTCTTTGCCTCCATTTTTGGTGCTTGTTCCACAAGGGCGATGTCCTTCGTCCGCTCAATGAAGAGGTTAAGCTGCGCTTCTGCCGTCTCAGGGTGCATGATTTCCCTTCCTCGAAAGCGGCACGTGACCTTGACCTTGTTGCCTTCTTCAATGAAACGGCGCACATGCCGTGTCTTGACCTCAAGGTCGTGGTTATCGGTTTTCGGGCGGAGCTTGATTTCCTTGACTTCGATTTGGATTTGCCGCTTACGGGCTTCGCTTTCGCGTTTCTTTTCCTCGTATTTGTATTTTCCAAAATCCATGATTTTGCACACGGGGGGAAGCGCCTTGGGATTCACTTCCACAAGGTCGAGTTCAGCCTCGCGAGCAAGCCTCAGCGCTTCGCGCACGGGCATAACTCCGAGCATTTCCCCGTTTGTGCCAATCACACGCACTTCTGGTGCGCGGATTTTGTTGTTCACACGAGGTCCTGTTCCTGCCTTTGATGGATTCCTTGAGTCCATGCGCCGGTCTTTTTCTCCTCTTCGTTGATGCTGCACTTGCGGGCGAAGGCCCGACACACTGAGCCTTGCCCATTCTGGCTCTCGTCGCAAGGGGGCTTTGCAACTCTCAAAGTGAAGTCAAAATCAGCTTGCCACGGTCCTCGAGTCGATCTAAACAAGTGACCCTGTAGCGGGGCGTAGCGCAGCCTGGTTAGCGCACCAGACTGGGGGTCTGGTGGTCGTGGGTTCAAATCCCGCCGCCCCGATCGAAAGCGCTCTTTAAAGAGAAGGCCCATCTGGCTAAAGGGCGCTATTTACGCTTCCCTTGAAGGCTTTATGAACGAGCGATTTGGCGCAAGCTTTTTCGGAGCAAACGATCCAGCGGGCCAACAGCGACGATGCTTCGTAAGTTTGGCTGAAAAGAAGAGCGGGCCACTTCGAGGAGTTCCTCGATTGTGGTCTTTTCGATTTTTGATGCGATTTCCGAAATCAAAGCTGGGCTTCCGTAAACTTCTTCTTCAATCAGCATTTCTGCCCGTGCTTCTGGCGACTCACAAGCGAGCTCAAGATCAAAAAGCGCTCGCCTTTTGGCCCGTTCGAGCTCCCGAGGGCTGATCATTGCCTTTGTGCTTTCGGCGATTTCAATCAAAGCTTCGGTGCCCCTTAAGGCCTGCTCGGGCCGAAAGAGTGCCCCAAAGGACCAGAGCGACACGTCACTGTTTGCATCGATCTCGGCAAATGCCTCGTAGGCGAGGCCCTTTTCCTCAACAATTGTACGAAACACCCGTGCGCTCATCCCGTCGTCAAGGACACGGGCGAGCAGAGAAGCGGGAATCCAAGAGGGGTCTTTGAGGCCTGGAGCAAAGTAGGAGATCCGCACCTCCACTTGGCTCCCACTCGCGTTCACCATCCGTAAAGGACGCGCAGGAACCAAATTTTGCGAAAAAGGCTCCAAAGTGCTTGGATGGCCAGTTGGAAGCTTCTCAAAGAGTTTTGCCCCCTGCAAAACGAGATTTTCTTCGATGGCTCCTGTCACGGCCACAACCAGGTTGGCCCCCACATAGTGCTCCTTGTGCCATGCCTTGAGCTCTTTTTGGCCGATTTTTTCAATGCTTGTGAGTCGCCCTCCAATCGATCGCCCAAGAGGGTGCTTCCCAAACATGGACTGCGCAGCGAGTTCATCGGGGTCAATCAAACGCCTGCGTTCATCGTAAAGCTCGAGCAGTTCTTCTCGGATGACATTGCGTTCAGTATCGACATCTTCGAAAAGGGGCTCAGTGAGCATTTCGGCCACGAGCTCAAGGCCTTGAGAGAGGGCTTCTTTGGGGAGGATTGCCGAGATCCACGTCGCCTCGCTGCCCGTCATCGCATTGATCGATGCCCCGAGAGATTCGATGGCCTCGCTTTGGATGGATGGGCTTGGGTGGCGCACCGTGCCCCGAAAAAGCATGTGCTCAAGAAAGTGGGAGATGCCAGCAAGCTCCTCTGGTTCGTGGCGGGAGCCCACCTTGAGGGCCACAATCAGTGAGGCATACCGAGCCCTGGGGATCTTAAGCCAACGGAGGGTTGCTTGGTTCCCAAGGATCAAGCGCCCCGCTTGTCCATCCCAAAAACGCGGTAGGGGCCCATCGGAAGGCGCTTTCGACAAGCGCTCATCCTTTTCTTCGATGTTTTTCGAACAACAGCGACGATTCTCGATCGTCTTCATCGCTTCCTTCACCTTGGTCGCGCTCGATGCCATAGCGCAATATGCGCTCGTCGATTCGAATTTCACCGCGCTCCTGGGCACGCCTTCGGAGTTCATACACAAAGCCGCGCAGCACTTCTGCGCGCTTGGATGCGAGGAGCTCCCTTTCAAACCCGCGCCGCACTTCTTCGGTAAAGCCTTCCTCGCTTGCGTGGCTTCGCTCCTTTAAGCGGAAAATGAACCAGTCATCGCCAAGCCGCAAAGGCGCGTCTGGAAAAGGGCGATCCATCGAGAGCGAAAAAGCCGCTTGGGTGAGAGGTGAAGCGTCAAAGGCACCAGCAATCGGCACCTCGATGCGTCGGAAAGCGCTGGTTTCCCTCAATTGAGGCGCGAGAGGATCTCGATCGCCAGAGGGGCTTTGATAGCGCTTGCTCAGCCACTCCTCGAATTCTTCGCTTGAATGCCCATCTTTCCAGAACGCAAGCGCGTGCTCGGCCTCTTCGCGGGCCATCTCCTGAGCCCGGCTTCTGACATAAAGCTCTTCGGCAATTTCGCGCTTTGCCTCTTCTTCTGGCACGTTGCCTTCTCGCCTTCCTTCGACCTTGATGACGTGGTACCCGTACTGGGTTTCGACGACCCGATCGACGATTTGGCCCACAGGGGTTGAGAAGATCGCTTCTTCGAAGGGCGCGACCATTCGGCCCCGTGGGTTATAGCCCAAGTCTCCCCCCCGCTTTGCGCTGCCTTCGTCTTGGCTTTCTGCCCGGGCAAGTGCAGCAAAGTCCTCGCCTCGTTTCACCCGCTGGAGGAGTTCTTCGGCCTTGGCCTTGGCCCGCTTCCGCTCTTCTTCGCTCGCATTGGCACTGACCTTGATCAGGATATGCCGTGCCCTCACTTGAGGCTCAAGCCCCTGGTAGTTTGCCTTCTTTCGCTCGTATTCTTCGTCCAATTCTTTTGCATGCTCCCGCATCCAAGCGGCGATTGAATCCTCGGAGCGTTCGACCCGATCTCGATAAAAAACCGGCCTGAACTGCACATATTCGATTCTGGCCCGCTCTTTTTCTCGGACGTAGGCGGCCTTGACTTCCTCTGGACTGACAACGACCTGCTCGATGATGGCTTGCCGCAAAAGATAAGCCAAACGCTCACGGATTTGCCATTCGATGAATTCTTCGTTTGAGCGCCTCAGGGTGTTTGCAAGGTAATTCCGAACGCGCTTTGCCGAAAAATTCCCATCTTGATCTTCAAATGCATGAGAGACGTCGATCTCAGGCCCAGGGTAGCCTGGTGGTGCATCGACAGGGGGGTTGAGGTAGATGATGCCCCGCTCAAAGAGATCATCTAAAACCTCTTCTTTTGAAACCCGAAACCCGATTTCCAGCGCGGCATTTGCCAAAAGCTCCCGTTCGATCATGCCATCGAGGGTTAACTCCCTGAGCCGCAGGGCTTTTGCTTGCTCGGGCTGGTAGTAGTTGAACCCGGGAAGGGCATAGGCAGCGCGAAAATCGCCAACGCTCAGGAGGCGACCTTGGACCTTCGCGGCATAAAGGCGATCCTCGAAAAAGGCCACGCACCCTCGCGACTGCGGCCCACCAAACTCCAAAATGAAGACCGCGCTTACCATAAAGACCACCACGATGAGGACCGTGGTTTGAAAGCGTTTTGCAAACTGATCGAGCATGCCCACAACCCAATTTTGCGAAGGGGAAAGCCAAGGTAGCGAATGCCGAAAGAGGGGGCAAACCCCTGGCCAAGCCTTTATATGCTATGCACCCTTGCGATGCGCTACTCGTCTGCTTTCATTCCAACCCTTAAGGAAATCCCACGAGATGCGACCACGCCCTCTCACATTTTGCTTTTGCGTGGGGGGTTCATCCGCATGGTTGGGGCAGGCATCTATGAAATGCTTCCTTTGGGCCATCGGGTGCTTCGCAAAATCACTGAGATTGTGCGCGAGGAGATGGATCGGGCAGGAGCCCAAGAAGTGCTCATGCCTGCGCTTTTGCCGCGGCAATATTTCGAAGAAACCGGCCGATGGGACCTTTACGGAGAGGTGCTTTTTCGGCTTCGCGACCGCAAAGGGGGAGATTACCACCTTGGGCCTACCCACGAGGAAATCATCACTGACATGGTGCGGCGTGAGGTGCGCTCATACCGTCAGCTTCCCCTCAATCTCTACCAAATCCAGATGAAGTATCGCGACGAGCCCCGCCCGCGGGCTGGTCTTCTGCGGTGCCGCGAATTCCTAATGAAAGACGCCTATTCTTTTGACGTCGACGAAAAGAGCGCACTTGCGAGCTACGAGAACATGCGAGAGGCCTACCATCGCATCTTCCGGCGCCTCGGCCTTGCCTACCGGGTGGTCGAAGCAGACTCAGGAGCAATTGGAGGCGAAACCAGTGCGGAGTTTCAAGTTCTTGCGCAAACAGGAGAAGACGCGATCGTCGCTTGCACGGCTTGCCAGTACGCGGCCAACGTGGAAGTCGCCTCCTCTCAAGCGCCTTCACGAGGCCCCCTCTCAGAGCTTCCCATCGAGCGCCTTTACACGCCCGGGCAAACCACCATCGAGGCTGTTTCTCGCTTTCTGGGTGTTCCGGCCCACCAGACCATCAAAGCCCTCCTTTTTCGAGTGATCCGTGAAAAGCGCGTTTCCTACGCCCTCGTTTTTGTCCGCGGCGACGACGAGGCCCAAGAGACAAAAGTCATCAACGCCCTTGGAGGTGCAGGCATCGAGATTGCCATGGCCACTCCGGAAGAAGCCCAAAAGCTCGGATTGGTTCCAGGCTACATCGGCCCCCAAGGGCTCAGGCCATCTTCCGAACTCGATGTTCTCATCGATCGCTCATTGGATACCGGGCAAGGCTGGATATGCGGAGCAAACGAAGAAAACCACCACGTGAGAAATGTCGTGATCGGGCGCGATACCCATGGAAGAATCGCAGAGCTGCGCGTGGTCCGCTCTGGCGACCCCTGCCCCCGCTGTGGAGGGCGTCTTGAAAGCTACCGAGGCATTGAAGGAGGGCATATTTTCGTCCTTGGGACCCACTACTCGGCCAAAATGAGGTGCACTTTTCTCGATCGCGATGGTCAAGAAAAACCAGTCATTATGGGTTGCTATGGGATTGGGATTTCGCGCCTTGTGGCCGCAGCTGTTGAGCAATCCCACGACGAAGATGGGATCATTTGGCCAATGAGCATCGCTCCCTATCATGCGATCGTGATCCCCGCTGGAAATGACGAAGCCCTTTTTCAGGAGGCGCAAGCGATTTATCGCTCCCTCGACGAGCAAGGGGTTGAGGTCCTTTTTGATGATCGGGACGAGCGCCCAGGCGTCAAATTCAAAGACGCCGATTTGATTGGTATCCCTTTGCGAATTGTGGTTGGGAAAAAAGGGCTCTCAGAAGGGAAAGCCGAAGTCAAAGCCAGGCGTGAAAAGGAACCACATTGGGTGGCTTTGGCTGAGCTTTTAGGGTGGGTTCGGACGCGCATCGAAAAAGAGGGGGGCCGCTTGAGAGAAAGCAAGGCCCGATAAGCGCTTGAGGGAGCCTTATGCGCCAGCAACCGATGAGTGAAAGCAATCCCCATTGGCTTTTAGGGATTTTCATTTTTGCCTTCTTGGTTCTTGTGGGGATTGCAATCGCTACGGTTTTTGTGCCAGAGCTTCAGGACGAACCAAAAGAAGCACAAACAACCAAGGAAAAATAGCCCTAAGGCCCAGCTGCCCGAAAAGATGAAGGGCCAGCAAATCGGGCGCTTGGCCCAAGCTCCTCTTCGATGCGGAGGAGGGCGTTGTATTTCGCAACCCGCTCTGAGCGGGCGGCTGAGCCCGTTTTGATCTGGCCGCTTCCAAGCGCCACAGCGAGGTCCGCAATGAAGGGGTCCTCGCTTTCTCCGCTGCGGTGGGAGACAATCGTCGCATAGCCGTGGGAGAGGGCCAAGCGCACTGCGTCAAAGGTCTCGGAGAGGGTCCCAATTTGGTTGACCTTGATGAGAACGGCGTTGGCGACAGAGAGAGCGATTCCCTGTCGGATGCGCCCCTCGTTTGTGACAAAGAGATCGTCGCCCACGAGCTGAATCCGGCTGCCAAGCTTCTGAGTGAGAAGCTTCCACCCCTCCCAATCGTCTTCTGCACAGCCGTCTTCGATTGAAACGATGGGAAAGGCATCGGCATAGCGAAGGTAGCGTTCAATCAGGGCTTCGCTTTCGAGCCATTCACCTTCAAAGCGGTACGCGTTCCGTTCGGCATCGTAAAAACCGCTTGCAGCGCAGTCGAGGGCAATCGCAATGTCTTGCCGTGGCTTGTAGCCCGCTTTTTCAATTGCCCGAGTCAACATCTCGAGCGCGGCTTCGTTTTTGGGAAGACGAGGTGCGAAACCTCCCTCATCTCCCACGGCCACTGAAAGGGACTGGGCCTTCAGCAAGCCCTTTAAGACATGGAACACTTCTGCCCCCGCACGCAGCGCCTCCTTAAAGCTTTTTGCCCCCCATGGGACCACCATGAATTCTTGGATTTCAAGGCCGCTATCGGCATGTGCTCCGCCGTTGATCAGGTTCATGAGGGGCACAGGGAGCGTGTGGGCGAGGGCCCCTCCAAGGTAGCGGTAAAGGGGAAGCCCCAGCGCCTGGGCTGAGGCCCGCGCCACTGCCATCGAGACCCCCAAGATGGCATTTGCCCCAAGCTCGCTCTTGTTGGGTGTGCCATCGAGCTCGATGAGCAAGCGATCAATTCCTCGCTGATCGAGGGCATCGCGCCCGATCAATGCGGGAGCGATCTTTTCTTTCACGTTTGAAACGGCCCGAAGGACCCCTTTTCCAAAGTAGCGCTTCGGATCGCCATCTCGTAGCTCAAGGGCTTCGTGCTTCCCTGTTGAGGCCCCAGAGGGCACAGCGGCTCGCCCTTTTGAGCCGCCGCTCACTTCGACTTCGACTTCGATCGTCGGATGCCCTCGAGAATCCAAAATTTCACGGGCATGGATGCGTTGGATGCACAACATGGGGCTCCTTTTCCGAACGTCCCCGGCGGGATTCGAACCTGCGACCTTTCGCTTTGGAAGCGACTGCTCTATCCACTGAGCTACGGGGACGGGTGATCACTAGATAGCAGAAAACTTCGATGTTGTCTTGCGCTTTTTTCAGCTTTGGAAAGCTAGAAAGTCACAAGCGATCGCACAGGCACAGGCTCAAGCGCCCTCCGGCCTCCAAGGGCCTGAAGCTCGATCAAAAACGCAGCTCCCACAGGTTCTCCACCTTCTTTGCGCACAAGCTCAATTGTGGCCCGCGCCGTTCCTCCCGTGGCGAGGACATCGTCAACAATCAAGGTGCGGAGGCCTGGACGCAGCACATCCCGATGCATTTCAAGCGCATCTGTGCCGTATTCAAGCGCGTATTCCACGCGCTGTACCGCACGGGGAAGCTTTCCTCGTTTGCGGACGGGCACAAGGGGAAGGCCAAGCTCCAAGGCAAGGGGTGCCCCAAAGAGAAATCCTCTTGATTCGATTGCAACGATGGCCTGAGGACGAAGCTCCTCAACCGATTGACGCATGAGGGAAATCGCCAGTCGGTAAGCCTCGGGGTCGGCGAGAAGAGGGGTGATGTCGCGAAAAACAACTCCCGGCTTTGGGAAGTCAGGGACGCTTGCAATGAGTGCCCGAATCTTCTGACTTTGGTCCTCGATTTTGGAGGTGGCTTGGGGATGGGAAGAGGGCAAAATCCCATCGATCACCTTTTGAAGAAGCCCTTCATAAAATGGCTCAATGGCTTCAAGCGCAAGGGGGCTTACGGAGACCCACCCTTCTTCGACCGCTTGGGTGTCTGTGCCTTCAGTCGGATCGTGAAATGCCACGCCGCTTCCGCCGATCCAGACGTATTCTTGCCCTCGCGGATCGATGCGCACATCGACTTCGTCTTCGTAGCGCCTTCGGCCGAGGCGCGTGAGCCGGATGCCCTTGGGCTGAGAGACGCCACGAGGGAAGTTCACGTTGATGAGAAGGGGGGGATGGGGGGGAATCTGCTCTCGAAAGCCCAACAGGCGCTCGACCAAAGCCCTGGCAATTGGCGCAATCGCTTCGAAGTCAGGGTTTGGTGAGAAGCCAAGCGAAAAAGCAATCGCTGGAATCCCCCGCAAGGCGCCTTCTCGCGCCGCAGCGACTGTGCCCGAGTAAAAGGTGTCGTAGCCGAGGTTATAGCCGTGGTTGATGCCGGAAACAATCAGGTCAGGGCGCCGCGGCAAAAGCCCCTTCCAATTCAAGCCCACATAGATGCAATCGGCAGGCGTTCCATCGATCGCGTGAAAGCCATTGACCACCGAGTGCCGAAGGGGACGGGCGAGGGTGATCGCATGGCTTCCTGCGCTTTGCTCGGCAAGGGGAGCGACCACTACCACTTCGGCCACTTCGAGCAGATGCCGATAGAGCACCTGCAAGCCCTGGGCGGATATGCCATCGTCGTTCGAGAGGAGAATCAAAGGACGTGCGGACACGTGAATTCTCTTGATTCGGGATTGGGCTTTTCGCAATGACGAACGCTTGCTTTCACGAAGGGGCTTTTCGAGGCAGCGATCAAAAAGCGGTTGGTTCACTTTTCTTCACGAAAGACCTCGTGAAATCTCCTCGTCCAAGTGTGATCAGACTCCGCCCGGGCTCGGGCGTTTCGCCCAATCCGCCTCCAATCAACTGCCCCTTTGGCAATTTTGCGCATCCACTCAATTGCCTCATCTTCGTCATTGTAGAGAAGCATTTCTTCTCCTGGAACGAAGTGGCGCTCAAGCTCCGGGAGGCGTCGGGCCACATGGCACAGCCCGCACATCGCGCAGTCGTATTCGCGCAGGCGGACCTTGTACACGGTCTTTTTCGTCAGCTCATCCACGGTGTCGTTGATGCCGATCGATACCCCGTGTTCTGATGCAAGCCACGCAAAGGCCTCGTCGCCAGGCGGTGGCACAATCGCGCGCATGGAGCGCCGGATCCGCCTTTTGACTGCTCCAATCGATGGCCAGTGGTTTTCACGGACAATGTCACGTGCAATCATGCGAAGAGTATAAAGGGGCGAGTGGTTCACTCCTGTGACTGTAAGGGGAAGCACCTCCTCGATCCGATCGAGCAAGAGCGAGCGCCGCCCGTAGTTTGAGCCTGCAAAAATCACTTTGGGCTTTTCTGGCTCGCCAAGCCGCCTGAAAATGAAGGGATCACTTTCAAGTGGCACGTATCGCAAAATTTTGGTTGGCTGGAGCTGTTTCCGCAGGGAGCTGAGCGCCTCTTCCTCAGCACACCAAATTTCATCAAACAATTCAAAGCAAAGCTTAAAATAATGCGGCTGATCGAGCAAATTGAGTGGATAGCTGATCAGTCGCTTTGTCGATTTTCTTAGCGCCTCCCTTATTGGTTCCGTCAGATAGTGATCGTAAAGATGAGTGAGAACAAACTCCCATCCGCCTGGTGGAGGGGAAGACAAGAACTTAAGCATGTTTTGAAGAACTTTCGAATTTTGCGGCAAGAATGGAATTGACTTTCTCGTAAAATCGAGGATTTCCTCTTTGAAAAAGGACAAATTAAATGTATCAACAATTGCTCCAAGTTCCAAAAGCGCTCGTTCGGGGCCGCGGACCAACGCCATTGCGTAATCGATATTCAGATTGCCTGGTCCAAGGATGAGGGCGACTCTGGCTCCTTTTAAGATTTGCTCAGGTGGTCGAAAAATGCTCATTCGGCTTCCTCGTCATATTTGCTGTCATATTCGCTTGAGCGAATTAGGATGGTTTCATTTTAATGACAAGTGAAATCCTTAAGTCTTCTTGCTTAGGGATGGAACTAAGTAAAACTCCCCGCATGTTCCGAGGCACTGAGGCATATCAGTAGATCAAAGAAATCTTGATCGAAAATCCGATTGGTCGAAGAGTATACACCTTGGCTCACGAAAGGCGATTTGAAAGAGCATATCGGCTACGACGCGAATACTATGAAATGAAAGTGGCTAACGACCCGATGGCTTATGATAAAGGCGCAGCAATAAAAAAAAGAGCTTTGCTTAAAATCCAAAAATCCAAAAGAGAGGATATCAAGTGAAAAAGAAGAAACCAAAAGATATTCACATTTTTGGGTTTATTCCTTCTAACTGGTCTCATCAAAATCAAATCGCTATGGGAGCCGAAGCCCTCTGTAGCCTTACTCGATTTGATTATGTCCAAATGGGCTTTTTGCTGAAAGAATTA
>JANWYL010000063.1 GCA_025056955.1 Sandaracinaceae bacterium
GACGACAAAGCGAGGCAGCCTCATCCCAACGGCCTTGAACCCATTCAGACAAGCACTCAGAGCGCGGAATCTTCCACCCAACTTGATCGGGGTCTATGCAAAGGTGAACGTAGTCCCAAAAAAAACCATCAAATAATACATGGGCGATTCGCGCACCTCCCACACCGGTAAACACCGAGATCAACGCCAAATCGATCAGGGCTTCGTGATCGTAGCGGGCGCGCTTGGCCCAGCGAACAGCCAAAAAAGTGCAGGCGATGAAGGCAGCCGTGACAAGCACAAAGTAGGAAGAAAGTTCTTCCCCAAGAAATTCACCGAAAGAAGGCTTCACACGCGCTCCGCAAGGGCCTGTGCAGCTGGTTTTGGGCTCGCTTGTGGTTCAGAGCGAAAAGAATCAATCATGAGCAAAATCACGCCAATTGTAATTAGAATGTCAGCCACATTGAAGGTTGGATAATCGAAGTTCCATGGCTCGTAGAAAACGTGGATGAAATCAACAACGTAGCCATAACGGATTCGATCGATGAGGTTACCAAGGGCGCCAGAAGCCACAAGGGGCACGCTCCACGCAAAAAGTGGGCCCCCTCGCCCTTGGATAAAAAGGTATAAGAGCATCCCCACGGCCAAAACTGCTGCGATTCCAAACAAACCCTTCCGCAAGCCCTCTGGCGCGTTTCTTAGGAGGCCAAAAGCAGCCCCGCAGTTTTCCGCATACTCGAGCTCGAGAAAGCCATGAACGATCGGAATCGATTCTTTCCTTAGCCGCTGAGGAGGGATGTACCCGCTCCCATCAGGCACGCACACCGGCGGAAGCCTCCCCAGACGGGGGCGCGAAAGGGTCTGCTCTGCCCAGCCTTTTGTGGCAAGATCGAGGGCTGTTAACCCAAAAAGACTCAAAAGCACAACCACAATCGAACGGGCCGAGCGCCTTTTAGAAGATGGTTCAGAAGGGCCGGAAGGAAGCCCTTGCGGATTTCTTAGGGTGTCAGTGGCTTGAGACATCGCCGTGTGCGGACAAAATCAAACACCACCGTTTCGACTGCCTCGCCTGAGCTGACGGCCATTTGGTTCTGGACCCGGATCGCCTCCTCGAATAGGCTTCCGCACCTTGGTTGATTTGGCTTCGCGGGCTGAGTGCATTCCAGTTGAGAGGCGGTAACGCTCTCCAAGGCGCAAAGCTTCCTCACTCCTCCCTTGTTCGTTAAGCTCCTCCTCAACAGACTCAACCGCATCAACGCATACGGCCTCTCCTTCCTCGTCCAAGCCAACCACAAGGCCGCTTTCGCCAAGAAGGGCAAAATCGCTCACACCCTCCAAACGCCCTTCGCAGCTTGGAGCGGCAGACTGGACCTCCGAAAGGCCAACACGATCAAGGGGCTGGAAGTCCCCAAGGGCATACGAATTCACCCCAGCAAACTCCCCTGACCCCGACCCACACGCAATGGCCAATGGGCTCATCGAGACGATAACAAAAACCCTCCACACCCCCAATCGGAAGAAGACATCACGATAACCCTGCTTCCGCCAGACACTCATGACCGCCTCATCGTTCAAGGTGAATCAAATTGTGCTCCCTTACAAGCTGCGAAAGATGAGGACCTTTCATACCCAATGGCCGCAGCACGTGTAATATTTCCCTTCGCCTCGTTCAAGGCCCTGGCAATGCATTCGCATTCAATTGCCTTTTTTTTCAAATGGGAACGCTTCCCCGTCGCATTCGTTCGTGGTTTACTTTTCCGGATTGGGAGCAGGAGATTCCAGGCCTTCCTCAGAAGCTCGGTCAATCAGGCCCTCAAGGTCAGCTGCACAACACTTGCCATCCGCAAAAAGAGAAGCAGCACGCAAAGTGTTTTCAAGCTCGTGCACGTTACTGGGCCAGAGGTGGAATTGCAAAAGTTCAATCGCATGACTTGCTTTTTGGCTCTCTCACCTTTCTTAGCGATGCGCGTAAAGAAGTGTTCAGAGGAATTTCGGAAAGGCGCTTTTGGAGTGGAGGCATTCCGATAACAACGCCACAGAGGCGGTAGTACAGGTCCTCGCGAAAGCGGCCTTCTCGGAGCATGCGCTCGAGGTCGTGATTGGTCCAAAATGATCGAATGTTTGGGTTCCTCCAACCAGCTCAAAACTGCGCTCCTCGGGCACTCGAAGAAGCGCGGTTTGGGTTTGAGGAGAAATGTCTTCGACCTTGATCTGGGAAGATCGTTTCGCCATCGGCGAGCTCAAAACGCCCTTTTTTGCGGCTGGTTGCTCTCCGGTGAAGGCACCGCGCTTATGGCCAAAAGTTCGCTCAAAAGCAAAGTTTCGACGAGGGCAGCGCAAGTTTAGCTTGATGAGTGGCTTCGCAGCGCGAGGAGAAGCATGGTGGAGGGCTTCTGCAACCAGCTCCTTGCGCCCTCCGCTTTCGCCTCGAATCAGACCAATCGTCTCGTGTGCTGCGATGCGCTCGATCATCGCTCGGTTCCGGCGCATGGTCCAACTCAGGAGCCTTCGAAGGACTTGAATGGCCAAAGGAACATTTTCTTTGAGTGCTCAGTGAGTGGCCAAGCCTATACCATGGTGGTCATTCCTCTTGGCTCGGCCTGGAATCCCAGGAAGCCTTGAACCACTTTGGTGCGCGTTCTTTGGGCTTGCGATCGATGGACTTTGCGCACTTGGGCATGGTGGATGCAAAGCCGATTTCGCCCTGATCGCAGAGAATTTCGGGACAAAGAACAATGGGATTAAGGAGCTCCTCCTTATTTTTTGCACGCTGAGCGCTTTCAAGCGCCTCATGGGCCAGGCTCAGGGCATTCTCCCTTTGGCCCGAAGGCAGATGGCCTGAAGGCAGAAAAGTTCTCTCCGCTCCTTTCCCAAAGAGAGCTCAAGACGCATTCTGCTTCATCGATGAGCCCCTCAATGGTTTGAGCAAGCTCGAGGCGAGCCAATTGCTCCACAGGGTTTCCAACTTTCGAGATTGCTCTCCCTTTTCGAAAGCATTTTGGGCTTTATGGTGCGATTCTGGCATGGCAGAGAAGCAGGAGCCCAAAAAACAAAGTGGCGCTCTCCACAAGACCTCTCGGGAGATCTCATGCTCCTGGACCAAGGAAATCCGCGCTTACATCTCCAAACGAGAGACAAAGCTCGCCAATGTTGCGACCCAGGCGCACGAGCATGGCCGGATTGCCAAGGGCCCTTATCCTTCGAAAAACCCGCAAATACCCCTCCCACGCTTGCGCATGGTGCCGGGGCAGGTGGGCAACCACGGCCAGATTTTCTTCTGCAATCGCAAGATCTCTGGCGTCAAAAGCGCGAGAGGCGATTTCAATTGAAGACTGGCACATATTTTGCTCAAGCTCCAGATCTCCCCTGGCGATGGCGACAATCACCAAATTGTTGAGGGCTTGGGCTTCGAAATGAGGGAGGCCCTTTTGGTTGGCAACAATGCGATTTTCTTCAAAAATCGCGTAGGCCTCCTCGAGCGAACGCGAAGCCAGGGCCAGCTTTCTTTCCAAGTACATTTCTGGCTTCAAGCTCCACATCCACAAGGGATTGCTCTTTGGCCCATTGGATGGCCAAAAGCGCATGCTTTCTCGCCGCATCCGAATCGCCAATGCGGTAGGCCACCTCGGCTTTTTTGGAGACAATCCGCGCAGCCAGGGTGTGGCTAGCCAACTGATCGGGTTGGCTCATGGCTTTTTCAAAAGCACAGCTGGCCTTCTCAAATTGACCAGAAAGCAAACTGAGCTCACCCAAGCAAAACCAAGCCCTCACAGAAGGCTCACGCCGCACCCACTCAGATGCCCATTGAATTCCTTCATTGTAGCTGCCAAGGCTCTGTTTGATGTCGATTAATTCTCGATGAGCGAAAGAGGTGCCTCCCCTTGTGGAAAAGCAGAAATCGCTGTTTTAAGGAGTGCGCGCGCTTCATTGAGGGCGAGGCCAGCCACAAAGGCAGCTCCCCCCGAAGGGCGCTCTCCTCCACCAAGCGCAAGTCGCCAACCACCATGGCATGTCTCAACGCTTCTTTGAAGTCCCCCCTCTCAAAGGCCTGCTCCATGGCCTGCCTGTGCATCGAAGGCCGCTCCTCGGGTGAAATCAGGCGATATATTGCCTCCTTTAGCGACTCATCCACAAGGGCGTATGTTCTGCGTTTTTTGGGATGCTCAATGAATCGATTCCATCCACGGAGCACTCTGAATTGAGAGGCGCCAAGTGCAGCGATTTCCTCGAGTGAAGCGGGGTGTCCACAAATGGCATCGCCTGACAAAAACGCGCTCTTCTTGCGTTAATGAATCCACTCTTCCACCCCATCGTCAGAGGAATCGATCTTGTTGACCCAGCTGTCAATCCGGCCAAAAAAGCCCCCTGTCGATTGCAAAATGCGGGCAATCACATGAGGAGAATTGAGATAGGCTCTCAGGGCCTTTCATTCAAAGGCCCTAAAACCACTCGGAAAGGCTTTACATTTTCGAGAAGCCATCGCACCCGCTCAGGAATTTCAGTGTCGCTTCGCAGGGAAGCAACCATGCAAAGGGGAAAACTTTTTTCTTTCACTGAAATCCCAGAATCCAAAAGGTCCTCTATCATCGATGCTGCCTTCGTCGGCAAGTTCAAGTGAATGAAAAAGGAGCCTGAGGGGCCGAATTTCAGCAATCAAGCGAAACACCTGAGCAGTCCAATCGAAAAAGCAAAGGCGTTTTCCCAAGGGCGCCCATGCCCACTCCCAAACCATTGGGCCATCAGCAGAAGGCCATTTGACCCATCGAAGAAGGCTGGCTGAGTTGGCCTTTGCTTCGCTGCAAGCGAAGGCGGGAACATCAAGCGGAAAGCAGGCGGCCCTTTCCAGATCCGAGAGGCCCTTGAACCACAATCAAGCGAGTTCCTTTGGCAAGCACACATGCCTCTTCGAGCGCATTGAGCTCTCGTTCACACTCGGGACAAGAGGCACTGTCCAAAGGATTTTCAAGGTGAAAGGAAGGGTCCTTAGGCAAAAAGCATCCATGGAATTCGCTCACTCCAGTCGTGCCTGCGAGCAAAGGTGCTTCAAGGCCCAATGCGGCACGGATTACAGTCACTCAACGAGAGGATTGGAAAAGCGAATTGGAATCGTCAGCGCCAGGGTCGCCCGGCCAGGGAGCCACTCAGAAGGTATGGGTTCAAAAGGCAAGCTTTCGCGGATGGCACGCAAGGCTGCTTCATCAAGGTCTGCGAAGCCGCTTGAGCGGATGATGCGAGGAGGGCGCAGGAGGCTTCCATCTCGCTTGACCACAAGGACAACGACTGCTGTTCCTTGGTCACGCGCAAGTTGCCTTGGTCGAGGAAAAACAAGCCTCTCTTCGATCTTTTGTTTTTGAGCGAGAAGCCAGCTCACGGGGCGTTGTGCCCCCCAAGCCCCCATGCCATCGCCTGCAAAAAGGGCTTCTGCCCATCCCCCTTCACCTCTTCCCTGTCCACTCCCCTCCCCTTTTCCTATCTCCTCACCACCTCTTGTGCCCGCCCCTCGTCCCCGACGAAGCGAGGCATCGATGGCCGATTCGACCAGGCTCGCCGCGAGAAGCTCGGCATCCACTGAGTCTTGAGGGCGCCCAGTGGTTTCCGAAAGCGTGGCAGCAGGGCCCCGATCGAGTGGCGGCCTTCCGTGGGCTGGCGCCCCCCTGTGTCCACCGCTCCTTCGGCTCTGGGGTTCACCTTGAGCACCTCCAAAGGACCGTTTCAGCACGGATTCGCTCAAAGCGGGGTTGTTCTCCTGAAAGCCTTCCTCTTTGTTATTGGAAGAGGGAGGAGACGATTGATGTGAGCTGTGTTGCATACGAAAATCGCGCGCCCTTAAACTCCAAGCCCGTGCATCTCCTTTTGAGGCAGAAGGAGGCAACCGGGCTTCGCTTTCACCCTGACCAGAGGCAAGAAAGAAGTCGTTTTGAGGGTTTGGAGTGGCGCGCCGATTCTCATAAGAAGCAGATTCCGAGGAAGTGTGGATTCTCTGTACCTGGAAAAGATCGAGCGCATTCGTGGGGGTGCTCACAAGGGTGATGGGAGCAATTTCTGCCACAAGCTGAATGGCTTCGGGCGACCCCCCATCTCCCTCCCCTTGTTCTGGATTTTTGCGATAGAGGTTATCTCCAGCTTTGGACCCTCCTTCTTTCGTGGGTGTTGTGGGTGATAGCTTAGAGGCTTTGCCCTCAAGACCAAAATCCTCACGAGCGTTTGGTTGTGGATCTGGATTCGCTTCTTCGATCTCGACCTCAACGAGCGCACCCTCTCCACCCATTTTTGGGAGAAATGACACCACCCCCACGTGAACCATTCCTGAAATCAAAAACCCCCATGCAAATCCATGGCGACGCAAAAAAGGAGTGCTTGGCCCTGCGCTTCTGCCCTCTTTTTGGGCTTTCATTTTTGTTCTCACCTTTAACTATAGCGCCTCCTGCTTTCTCCCCAAGCCTTCTTAATTCAAATTCACCAGTGAGGTCTCAAATGAGAGGAGCAAGGGTTGCTTTGGGAATTGCCCTTGGCTTTGCCTGCATCTGTTGTGAGCCAAAAAGCAGCACCGATATTTTTACGGACCGAGACGGCAGTGCTTTGGACGCAAAAAAGCAAGAAGGATTCGATGCTGGGCCAGTCGATGCTTCTTTTCGACTCGATGCTTTCTCGACAGACCCGCTTGATACTGGTCCGGTCGACGGCCCGAGCGATGCCTCGATCAGCGAATGTGCACCGAGCGCCTATCCCCCGCTTGAGTTGGTCGATGTGGTGCCTGGGCACCGATGGGTGAGGCCGGTCTTTCTGACCCATGCGCCTGGTCGAAGAGATCTTTTCGTGGTCGATGCCAATGGCTTGATTTGGATTGTCCGCAGTGGAAGCGTGCTTCCCGAACCTTTTTTGGACATTCAAAGCCGGATTGGCGGTCCCTTGCTTGGCGGCGATGAACGGGGGCTTTTGGGGCTTGCCTTTCATCCGCAGTTTCAAGAAAACGGCCGCTTTTTCGTTGCATTTACGCCAAGAGGTGGCCCAAACATCGTCGCAGAGGGCCGCCGGAGTGTCTCAAACCCCGATCGTGCTGAACCAGAACTCACCGAGATCCTGAGCATCCCTGATTTCGCAAGCAATCACAACGGAGGAATGATCGCGTTTGGACCAGATGGTTTTCTCTACATCGGAACAGGCGATGGAGGAGGCGCAGGCGATCCGAGAAGAACCGCCCAAGATCCGATGAGTTTGCTTGGAAAAATCCTCCGGATTGACGTCGACGGAAGCAGTGATGGTCGGCCTTATCGAATCCCACCAAGCAACCCCTTTGCCTCAAGAAGCGATGTGCTTCCAGAAATCTGGGCTTTCGGCTTGCGGAACCCGTGGCGATTTTCTTTCGACCGCAACACTGGGGCAATCTATATCGGAGACGTCGGTCAAAATGCTTGGGAAGAGATCGACTACGAACCTCCCTTGACTGGAGGCCGCAACTATGGATGGAGCGCCTATGAAGGCAGGCACCCTTATCACGGGCCAAGCGCGCTCCGCCCAGGAGACGTGCATACAGAGCCGATTTTGGAAATTCCTCAGGGAAGCGATTCTGCCCTCCTCCGAGGCGCATGCTCGATCATTGGAGGCTACGTTTACCGCGGCCGAGCCATCCCATCTCTACGAGGTGCCTACGTGTTTGGGGACTACTGTTCAAGCGACCTTGCAGCCTTTAGGGTTTGTGACGGCCGCCTGATGGATGAAGCCCGCCTTGATGTCGAAGGAAGCATTCGGGGTTTGGCCTCCTTTGGAGAAGATTCTGAAGGCGAGCTTTACGTGATCTCGCTTGGGAGAGAAGCCAAGGTACAAAAATTGGTCGAGCGGAGGCGCTAGGGGGCATTTGCATCTGGCAAAGCCAGCTTCAGCATCAACGGAGCATCGGCAAGCGGTCTTTCTTCGAGATCGCTGATCTCGCCAGAGCCAATTTCAAAAACAACCAGCCCCATCACATGGGCTCCGCCTTGGGTGGGCCGCGCCACAAGAAGCAGCCAGCCATTTTGGGTTGACTCAAGCCGCAAAAGCGAAACCTCATGGGTTTTGAATTGAATGAGTGGCTGCACTTCCCCACCTTTCCAAACCCACGCCTCTGAAAAGCGCCTAAGGAGAAGTCCTCCTTTTATCCCTCCTTCGAGCTTGAATGAAGCATCAAGACCTGCCACCTGCTCACAGGCAGCACGCTCGATGAGTGCTGGGCCCAATCGGATCATGCATGCGCCTTCTTTGCGATCGACGAAAAGCTCCCGGCTTCCATCTTCCCCCACATCGGTCACAACCATTTTTTGACCCCCAATCGCCAAAAATCGCTTGCTTTCGAAATTTCCAGAAGCGTCTCCAAAGTAAAAGGCAAGCTGCTCTCTTCCAAGCGCTGCAATGTCGTGCACTCCGTCTTCGTTGAGATCGGCCACAAGCAAAGATTCGACCCCAAGCGGCGCAGGAAGCGTGGCAAAGCGCGAGGGCGAAGCATTGCCGCGAAAAAGCCAAATCTCAGAGCGGTTGTTTTTTTCGTGAACCACAGCGAGTTCATCCCCACCGCGGCCATCCAAATTGCTCAGTGCAATGGGGCCACTCGAAGCACGAAGGAAAGAACGCGGTGCGACAAAAGCACCAGATGCCTCGCGCCTCACCCAAAAAAGGGCTTGGTCGGTTGAAATTAAAAGATCAGCCATCCCATCTCCATCGAAATCGCCAATCCCCATGCCCTCAACTTCCGCCTTTGCTTCGATTCTGGCGAAGCGGTAGAGGCCACTTCCTTCCCCCCACCCAATGAGATCGACGTGACCCTTGCAGGCAATAGCGACCTCTTTGCGCTCATCGCCACACACATCTCCAACGCTCCACACCAACTTTCCGGGGGTGAAGCAAACGCTTCGAAATGACCATGGCAACACCTTCTCCTTTTCTGCACTCACCTCTCCCTGTTGATGCAGAGTCAGTTCCTCTTTTTCGAGCTTTTCTTGGCGAGACTCAAACGAAGCTCCTTCCCCTTTGGTCTGATTTCCTTTTTCACGGCTTTCAGCCCTGGGCAGATCACCTGCCCTTTCCTCTCCCTCACGGGCCCTGACCTCAGTCGATGCGTCTGGATTGCTGGCGTTGACCTCAGTTGATGCGTCTGGCAAGCTACGCTCCTTTTTGAAAGGTGGAAAAGCATCGAGCACAAGTCCTGTCAAGGCGATCGCTCCCCAAAGAAACAAAAAAACCGCCGTGGTTTTTGCCAACTCAACGATCGCCTTCATCATTGCCTCACAAATCGTTGATTGTTGAATTCCAGCGGATATGGATTCAAGCCGCACGTCCGCATCAAGCTTGCTGATTCAATCTGGATTACTTTCGGCTTCTTGCTTTCCCTCTGACTCTTCTTTCACAATCACTCGCCGGCGTTTTTCAGGTGGAAGGTGATAGCGCTCAACGAGGGAATTGATGCGACGAAGCACGGGATCAGAAGCAGGAGAGAGGTGAAAACGCGGAACAATTGGCGACTCTGGAGACTCCCGAAACCAACGGATAAAAGCGACAAAGCGCTTGCCAACGAGCTGGGCATCCCGATTTCGGAGCGTGCCCTCGCCAGGATCTTTGGCCCGAACAACCAGGTCAAGCTCGTTTTTGTCGAAGTGACCATGCTTGATCGCTTCGATGTGGGTGTGAAGGCGGTGGCTTCTTTCCCCGCTTGGACTCACATCGCTGCTGAAAGTGTCAATTCGCACGACCGCAATGAGATCGCTTTCTTTGACCCTCTGCTCCGTCTCTTGCTCCCAGCTTTCAAGCCAGTTTCCTTGGAGGAGGTTGGGGGTTTGGATGAGATCAACCCCGTTGTCAAAAAGCAAAGCCTCTTCTGGCCCCATGGGACGGACAACGATCCCTTTCCCTGAACCACAGGCCCCCAAAAAAAGGAAAAAGACGTGATAAGGCCAGGGAAAGATTGGGCATGCTTTTTTTAATGGTGATGAATCAGTCATCACCTCCCTCCATTCCTATAAACGGCTCGATTCAAAGGCCATGACCTCAGCAATTGAAGAGGCCCCAAGCAGGAGGGCAAGCACACGATCGAAGCCAAGAGCGTTTCCTGCGCAGGGAGGCAGGCCTTCTTCAAGGGCTTTGAGAAAACGCTCATCGATTGGGGGCACGGGCAAACCCCTTCGCGCCCGCTCCTCTTGGTCTCTCACCAGGCGCCTCCTTTGCTCAATCGGATCGATAAGCTCACCAAAGCCATTCGATAGCTCGATTCCGCAGATGTAAAGCTCGAAGCGATCGGCGCGATCAGGCCGATCTGGCTTAAGTTGCGCCAAGGAAGCCATCGAAGCGGGCCAGTCAACCACAAAAACAGGCCGCTTGAGCCCCAAGTGCGGCTCGATCGACTCAACCCACAAGCGGTAAAATACCGACTCGTCTTTGAGAGCTTCTTCCAGAGGAAGAGGAGCCCAACGTTTGAAGGCCTCTTCCACGCTTAATTCCTCCCAAGGCGGTTCGAGGTTTATTTCCTGGCTTTTTCCAAAGGCCTCGATCTTCAAGTTAAGCCTCCCCTTCAGCGCAAGAGCAAGCTCGGCAATGAGCTCTGCCGTTTCGCCGCGAAGGGAGGCCGAATCTGCAAAAGCCCGATACCACTCGACCAAAGTGAATTCGGGCTCGTGGAGATGCCCCACTTCTCCACGCCGAAAAGCACGTGCAATTTGGTAAATTCGAGGCAACCCGGCACTCAGAAGGCGCTTCATCTGATACTCAGGGCTTGTGATCAACCACATGCCATCGGAAGTGGCCAAAGGATCGAGGTGAAGGTCTAAGCCAGGGCTTGGAACTCTGAGGGGTGTTTCGACTTCAAGGTATCCTCTTTTGTTGAAAAAAGCCCTAAGGGTTTGAAGCGCCTGAGCCCTCAGCTTGAGAAAACGGATGCGACGGCGCCCATCGCGATGAAAGGCAAGCCAATCGCCCGATGGTACTGGAAAAGGAGCAGAAGGCTTCTCCCCCACCCACGGATTTTCTAAGACATCACCCCTTGCTTCACCCAAAACCCACGCCCCAATTGGGGGTGGATCACCTTCATGGCGATAGCTAAATACCCCCTCGTCATTTTCGATGGCAACCCTCCCCTCCCCTACCCAAATGATGCGCCCGAAGACAAAAGCACCCTTTTTGGAGTTGATATCGATCATCTCCTTCACCGGGTGCGGACCCGCTCCACGTATTCACCTGTGCGTGTGTCGATTTTGATCACATCACCCTCATTCACAAAAAGCGGAACCATGACAGTGGCTCCGGTTTCTACTTTTGCTGGCTTGAGGGTATTCGTCGCTGTATCGCCACGAAAACCAGGCTCCGTTTGGGTGACTTTGAGCTCAACAAAGGTGGGTGGAGTGACTCCAATCGGACGACCATTCCAAAAAAGGATGTTTACTGTCATTCCCTCCTGAAGGTAATTCACTGCATCGCCGAGTTGCTCAGGTGAAAGCGGGATTTGATCATATGTCTGTGCATCCATAAAAATGTGGTTCTTACCTTCCTTGTAGGAGTAGGTGCATTGCCTCTCTTCCACATCGGCCTTGGGGATGGTTTCGTTGTGCTTAAAGGTTCTTTCGATCACGGCGCCGGTCAGGAGGTTGCGCACCTTGGTTCTCGTGAATGCCTGTCCCTTTCCAGGCTTTACGAATTGGGATTCCAATATCACGTAAGGCTCGCCGTCTATGATGATTTTTAGGTTTTTGCGCAAATCGGTGATGCTGTACATGGTCTATAACCAAAGGGCTTTTTAGGACGTGCAAAGCTACATTTCAATTTCTTGCTGAAGGACCACGTTTTCGCTTGGCTGGTTGACAGTGGCTTCCCGTTCAGCCGTCACCAAGAGAGTGAATTTGCGGTGAGGTGTGGTGAGGGTCGCCCGACCTGTGCGTTGGTCTCCTTGATAAGCGAGCTGCGATTCCATCTGAGCTTGCCCTCCTGGAGGGCGAACCCAAACGAGATAAACGGCATTTCCTGTACCAATTCGATTTGGGGGAGTTAGGTTTGTGGCAGTGATGGTCACAAGGTAATTGCCTCCGTCGAGTTTTTCAACCTGCACACGGGCATCAGCCCCGGGATCCCGCTGGGTCCCTTGAAGCACATAGTTTTTGGACCCTCCCCCACAGCCAACCACAAAAAAGGTCAAAAATGCCACTTGTTCGAGTCCCTTTCGAAGTCCGGTTGAGCACCAGCGCATGGCGAGCCTCTACGTTGCCTCCTTTTGTGCGTCAAGTGACATTCATTTAGCCTTTCTTTCGCTTTTGCAAAAGGTGCCTGTGCCATGGCTGATGTCGAAGAGGAAATCGGGGAGATGAAGCGCGAAACCATCGAAATTCGCGCCATGGTGATCAAAATCAGCAACACCTTGAGTGCCCTCGGAGCAGACGTCAAAACGATTGCTCGCAGGCAAGCCAACTACGAGCAACGCATTTCTTGGAACAGCTGGGTGGCATACGTGCTCTTTGCGCTCCTAAGCTTTCTTGGGCTCTGGCTTGCCAAAAACGCAAGCGTTTCAGCCTACGAAGAGCAAGTTGAGCGGCTCAAGCGCCGTGTCGAAGAGCTTCAACGAGAGCTCAGTGAAGAAACACAGCGGGCCGAAGTGAGGGCCAGGGCAGAGGCAAAAGCGCTTCAGTTTTATCACCTCATCCGGGAGCGGCGAAAAGAGGAGGTGGTCGAGCAGTATCCAGAAATCCGCAAAGAATTGCTTTCGGCAGCCGAGGCGGCTTTCTTTCGGGACATGGTGGATCGCTTTCAAGAAGACCTGTCCTTTCAGGCCTACCACAATGGACTCGACCTCATGCGGACAGGGCGCTACGCAGAGGCGGCAGAGTCCTTCCAAGAAGCCTTGCGATTGCGGGAGGATGCGCCCCATGGTCCCGCCGTGCGTCTCGAGCTTGCCCGTGCCCTCCGTCACCTCGGTCAGGAGGCCCGGGCCAAAGATCTTGCGGCAGAAGTGGCCGAGCAAACGATCGATCGCGAACTGCAAGACGATGCGCTGCTCCTTTTTGCTGAGTGTGCCGAAGCCGTAGGAGCCATCGACGAAGCCCGCGCAGCGCTGCGCACCTATCTCCGAAGGTGGCCCAGAGGCGCCTACGCTTCTGAGGTACGAAAACGCCTCTCTCAGCTCAACCGTCAAGCCATGCGCAGTGCAAGCCGAGAAGCAGGCACAACGCCAAT
>JANWYL010000064.1 GCA_025056955.1 Sandaracinaceae bacterium
GGTGGCCAAGGTTTGCCCCATCAAGTTTTGAAAAACGCGGTAGGCATACCACCCTTGCCCTCGCACCTGCACTGGGGCTTCGCCCATTTCATTGGTGGTGACTTCCTGGCAGTTGGGTGCTTCACACCTGTCTCGAATGGTGTTGTCGGGGAAGAACCAAATCTTGGTGTTTCGCGCAACTTGGCCAGCCATGCCGAAGACTTCGAGCCTGAGGGTGAGCGGGCGGGGGTCGCCATAAGGTGGGGCCTGACGAGATCCTCGGCAGCTGTAGTTTGCGGGGGCCGAGCGGGACTCCACTGCCACAGGAATGCAACCCCCCTCATTCGAGGGGATTGGACAACCAAAAGTTCCTCCAGGCCCTCCATCGCTTTGGTGGGCATCAGTGCTTGAAGATGGTGATGTGCCGCCGCAGCTGGCTCCAAGGAGTGCGTTCCCAAGCACGAAAAGCCAAAAGGGTTTTTGGAAACTGGTCATGCCCTTCCTTTACCCAATCTCCCTGCCAGAGGTAAAGAGCAAAAAGGGGAGCACTTGTAAAGATGGGAATTACGCCTTCACTCTTCACTCGGTGCAAGCACTTCGGAGATGGTGGCTCCAAAGAAAATGCGGAGGCCTTTGGCGAGGCGCTTGGGCCTGAGCTCGGCGCCCAAAGCGATGTGGTCGCTTTTGACTTGAATTCTCAGACTCTCTTCAACCTCTTCGAGCCCAAAGGCGAGCCCAAGATCAGTTGAAGCAATTGAGGAAACAAAGGCCCTAAGGTTGTAAGGAGCCGTTTGGGGAAGGGGGCCATAGAGCCGGAGTACGAGCTCGAGGCGCCCAAGCCCTTGTGAGTGCTCACGCATCTCGAATTCGAGGCGTTCGATTTGCGAAAGCACAAGCCCAATGCCTTGTGGGGGAAGTGGAGGGGGCCCTTTCAGCATGAAGGCAATTGGGGCATTGCTTAGAAAAGGGTGCTTTCTCCTAGGGGCGTTGAGAAGCGCTGAAAACACGCCTGGTGGCCCTTTGGCAAGCAAGGCCTGGTCTTCCGAGAGCGCAACCGCTTCGAAACGATGGGAGCGATAGAGCCCAGCCCGCCGGACCAGAGGGTCGTCGGTTTGGGATTCGAGAGGGAGCATCCGCCGGCCAAGGGCCTGGACGGCTCGCTTTGCGTCAAAGCCGCGGTCGAAGACCACAAAGAGATGTTCAGCATTGCCTTGAGCAGCGATGACCTCGACATTTTGGAGATCGATGCCAAAGAGCGCCCGAAAGGAAGCAAGGGTCGAAGGTGAAAGGAGGGCTGATGCGACAGGTTGCAGGTCAGGGGACGAGAAGCAGTGCTTGGGACGAGCCCAGGCCACCCAACGCACGGGCTCAAGGACAAGGGCCTCAAGGGCGACCCGATGAGGAGGGGGGGCTTTGGCTTTCGAGCTCGATCCACAAGCCAAAAGCAGCACAACGCAGAAAAAAAGCCAATCGCGCACCACCCTCAATTGCCCTTTGAGCGGCTTTTGCGTTCCGTGGAGGAGGAATCAGATGAGGGGGCTTCGGGCGTTGCCCCTTGGGGAGATAGGACGGGGCGACGGATATTCTTTTTTTCAAGGATTTTTGCCTCAAGCCAAGCCAAAACCTCTGGATGTTGCTCGAGGTAGACCCGGGCGTTGTCCCTGCCTTGGCCGATGCGCTCCCCTTGGAATGAGTACCAGGCCCCTGATTTTTCTATCAAACCAAGCTCTGTGCCAATGTCGAGGGCATCACCTGCTTTGCTGATTCCTTTGCCGAAGAGGATGTCAAACTCGCACTCCTCAAAGGGAGGAGCGAGCTTGTTTTTCACAACTTTGACACGGGTGCGGTTACCGATCGATTGCTCCCCTTGCTTAATTGTGCCGACACGGCGGATCTCAAGGCGCTGAGACGCATAAAACTTAAGCGCATTTCCGCCGGTTGTTGTTTCGGGAGAGCCAAACATCACTCCGATTTTCATGCGGATTTGGTTGATGAAGATCAGAATCGCATTTGAACGGTGAACAGTTGAGGTGAGGCGCCTGAGCGCTTGGCTCATCAAGCGCGCTTGGAGACCTGGTTGTTGGTCGCCAATTTCGCCGTCAATTTCAGCCTTGGGAACGAGTGCAGCGACAGAGTCAATGACGATCACGTCAATTGCTCCAGAACGGACGAGGGTATCGGCAATTTCAAGGGCCTGCTCCCCGTAATCAGGCTGGGAGATGAGAAGTGCCTCAACATTTACGCCAAGCTTGCGGGCATAGCCCGTGTCGAGGGCGTGCTCGGCATCGATGAAGGCTGCGATGCCGCCAAGGCGTTGGGCTTCTGCAATCGCATGGAGGGACAGGGTGGTTTTGCCGCTGGACTCGGGCCCAAAGATCTCAATGATGCGGCCGCGGGGATAGCCGCCGACACCAAGGGCGATATCGAGGGCAATCGAACCCGAAGAAATGACGGAGATGTCTTGGGCCTGCTGGGATTCTCCAAGGCGCATGATTGCGCCCTTGCCAAAATTTTTTTCGATGGTTCCAATTGCTGCGCTCAGCGCTTTTTCTCGGTTTGGATCACGGCTTGCTTCTTGGTTCATTGGGGCCTCGTTGGGGATCGCAAAACGATTATCGATTGTTGAGCCGAATCGTTTCGTTGTCCACTAGCGCCATGCCAAGGCGGTTTCAGCAACCCAACGGAGGCCATGGTAGGCGGCGAGCATTCGGATGCGCTCCCGCTCTCCGGAGAAATGAAAAAGGCGGGTTTTTGCTTTTTCATCTTTCCGAGCGAGGGCCATCCATACGGTGCCAACGGGCTTGACTTCGTTTCCTCCCCCTGGGCCTGCAATGCCCGTGATCGACAGGCCGAGCTCAGCGCCAGAGATGCGCATGACCCCATTGGCCATCTCTGCGGCCACTTCTGCACTGACCGCCCCGTAGGCCCGAATGAGCTCGGGGTTGACTCCCAAAAGCTGCACCTTCGAGCCATTCGAATAAGTGACTGCGTCGAGGAGAAAATAGTCAGAGCTTCCAGGGACCGAGGTGAGGAGCTGGCCAACAAGCCCCCCCGTGCAGGACTCAGCAACCGCAATGGTCAAGCCCCGCTCACGGAGAAGGCGTCCCACATATGCGGAAAAACTTTCGTTTCCTTCGCCATATACCAAAGTGCCTAGCCGTCTCCGCACTTCTTGCGCCACAAGCCCTAGGGTTGAAGCAGCGTCGTCTGCCTCACGGCTCATCAGAAGCCGGATTTCGATTTCTGGAAAAACGATGCGGTAGCCCACCCTGAGGCCTGGAAATTCTTTCTCAAGCCCAGACAGGCGCTCAGCAATTGCTGACTCGCCTTCTCCAAAAGCCCTCAAATACAGCACATGACTCGAACGCTTGAGTTCGGAAACCAAAAAGGGTGCAATCGATTCCTCAAACATGCGCTCCATTTCGCGGGGAACGCCGGGCAAAAAGAAGGCCTTAGCCCTTCCGATATTGACCACGAAGCCAGGAGCCATTCCTTCAGGATTGGGGATGGGTCGAGCGCCTTCGGGGAGAAGGGCGAGTTTTTCGTGGCTGGCCCTCATGGGCCGGCCGAGCAGGGACAGGCGCTTGCGCACAGATTCGAGTGCTCCTTCATCCAAAACGAGCGCTTTTTTCAGCAAATGGACCACTGCTTGGGCACTGAGGTCGTCTGAAGTTGGGCCAAGCCCTCCCGTGCTCACAATCAATTCGTTCGATTGGCCAAGACGCTCGAGCGCCTTTGCAGTCGCCTCGATCTCATCTGGAACGACAACATGCTCGCTGATTTCTCCGCCCAGTTCGCTTACGCGCCTTGCCAAAAAGGCTGCGTTCGTGTTCACGATTTCGCCCCTGGTGACCTCTGTTCCAATCGCAAGGATGGCGACAAGCATGATACCCCCCTATCATTGCATGAAGCTTCTGGCTTTCGAATACCCAACACTCCTTTCCCGATTGTGATATGAGCTTGACCGAAGCGTGGAGCAAAGCATGGGTGCCCTATTTTCAAAGGTGCTTGGCCTGGGATTGCTGCTCGTGATGCTTTTTGCGCTCAATTGTCCCCGCTCTTTGGCTCAGCGCCGTGTGCCTGAGCCTCCCCCTCCAAGCAGCTCTCCTCTCGCTCGCCTTGAGATTCGGCGCATTCGGCTTGGAAATGGGTTGCGTGTGATTCTCAACCCCGACCGCAGCGTTCCCACTGTCGCAATTGCTGTTTATTACGACGTGGGGTCGCGCAACGAAAAGCCTGGGCAATCTGGCTTTGCCCATCTTTTTGAGCACATGATGTTTCAGGGGTCTGCCAACGTTAAAAAGGGTGAATTTTTCGCACTCATCACCCAGCGTGGTGGTTCGATGAATGGGACAACCAGCGAAGACCGCACGAACTATTTTGAAACCCTCCCTTCAAACGAGCTTGCCCTTGGGCTTTGGCTTGAGGCCGATCGGATGCGTTCGCTTGCGGTGACTCCAGAGAACTTTGAGAACCAGCGCGCTGTCGTGATTGAAGAACGCCGACAGAGTTACGAAAACAGGCCCTACGCCCTCTCTTTTTTGCGCATCAACGAGCTCGCCTACGGTGACTACTGGCCCTACGCTCACCCGACAATTGGTTCGATGGAAGACCTCGAAAAAGCACAGTTTTCTGCAGTGCGTGAATTCTGGGAGCAGTACTACGGGCCAAACAATGCGGTTCTTTCAGTCGCAGGCGACTTTGATCCTGAAGAGGCATTGGGTCTCATTGAGCGCTATTTTGGCGATATTCCGCCAAGGCCAACACCTCCGTATGAGCCTCCATCCTTTAACCCCCCGCAAAATGAGCGGCGCGATGTGATGCAGGATCCACTGGCCGAAGTGCCCGCCATTCACATCGCGTGGCACATTCCCCCAAATCGCGAGCCGGACCACTATCCCCTTGAGATGCTTGCCCTCCTTTTGGGCCATGGTCAATCTTCGCGCCTTTACCGCAAGCTCGTCCATGACATGCGCCTTCTTGGAGAACTCGAAATCAGCACTGACGATCGCCGCGGCCCCGATCTTTTTTCGCTTTTTGGAATTCTCACTGAAGGCCATGGCCCTGAGGAGGTCGAGCGCGTGGTCTACGAAGAGATCGAAAGGGTAGGGCGCGAAGGCCCAACTCCTCGAGAATTCGAGCGAATCCGCAACCAAGTCCGCTCCCTCTTTTACTTCCCCCTCCAAAACAATCTCAACCGCGCAAAGCTTCTTGCGGAATTTGAGATGTACTACGGGGACGCCGAGCTCATCCGAACCGAGCTCGACCGCTACCTTGCTGTGCGCCCTGAGGACATCCAACGGGTGGCCAGGGAGTACCTTACCCC
Organism: Sandaracinaceae bacterium; assembly: GCA_025056955.1. Taxonomy (GTDB): domain Bacteria; phylum Myxococcota_A; class Polyangia; order Polyangiales; family Sandaracinaceae; genus JANWYL01. Next base: position 5,306 of record JANWYL010000064.1, read on the forward strand.
TGTGCGGCGCACGGTGCTGCACGTCATGCCAGAACGCAAGGCTTCTCGCGAAGGAGGTAAGCCATGAGGATGCGTGCGTTTTCACTTCCAAAAAAGCCTTGCCTTGGCATTGCCCTTTCAATTGGAATATGGGGATGTGGAGGAGCCATGCAGGCGCCTCCTTCAAGCGCGTCTCCTCCCAAGCAGCCTGAGGAAGTGGGCCTTGCGCGGGCCGAGGAGGCGCCTCGCGAGCCCCCTCCTCCTTCTGGGCCCACCCGGGAGGTGCGTCTTCCGCCAATTGCCCGAAGCACCTTGTCAAACGGCCTTGAAATCAACTTGATTCGCGAGTCACGTCTTCCTCTCGTTTACGTCCGCCTCATCTTGCGAAGCGGTCTTGCCAAAGACCCAAAAGATCGGCCTGGCCTTTCGCTTTTTCTCGCAAAAATGCTCGAGCTTGGCACCCGACGCCGCTCAAGCCAAGAGATTGCCGAAGCCATCGAGGGGCTTGGCGCTGATTTCAGTGCTTCGGTCGATTCCGATTCCACCACCCTTGAAATCCGTGGCCTCGCGGAGCACCTTGACACTTTGCTTTCTTTGCTTGCCGAAATTGCGATCGAGCCAAGCTTTCCTGAAGAGGAGATCAAAGGCCTCAAAATCCGGGAGTCCAACCGCCTTGCTGTCGAAGGCAATGAACCTTCTTACATCGCCCGTCGCGAAATCCATAAAGCTGTCTTTGACGAGCATCCTTACGCCCACATCGATCTCTCTCTCGACTCGATTGAGCGGCTCAGCCGCCGCGAGCTTGTCGAGTGGCACCGCACCCACTACGTGCCAAACAACTCATTCATTGTTGTGGTGGGCGATATCGATCCCGAGCGGGCCCGCGCCCTGATCGAGCGCAACTTCGGGCGCTGGCGCAAAGGAGGGAAGAGCCTTCCAGGAGTGCCGGAGTTTTCATATCAAAATAAATCGAGGGAAATTCTTCTTGTTCATCGTCCAAACTCTGTGCAAAGCGTGATTGCTGTGGCTGCCCCCGTGCCGCCGCCTTCGGATCCGGCTTCGATTCCTTTCGAGGTGGCCAATCAAATTCTTGGCGGTTCTGTTTCGTCGCGCCTTTTTCTCGATCTCAGAGAACGCCGAGGGCTCACCTATGGCGCCTATAGCTCGGTTGACGAGCGGGTCCAAGTTTCGCTCTTCCGGGCCCGGTTAGCCACACCAACAGCTCAAACCGTTGCGGCGATGGAAGGCCTGTTTGAGCACCTTGAGCGCTTTGTGCGCGAGCCTCCCACTTCAGAGGAGGTGAAAAACGCAAGCCGCTACTTGAGCGATTCTTTTCCCCTTCAAATCGACACCTTTGGCCGCCTCGCCTGGATGGTGGCCTATTTGCGCTTGTTCAACTTGCCGGATGATCACTGGGATCGCTACCGCCAAGCTGTCCTTGCGGTCAAAGAAGACGAGGCCTTTCAAAGCGCCCGCCGGGCCATCGATCTCGATCGCCTGGCCATTGTGGTGGTTGGAGATGGCACAAAACTTTCCGAACCATTGCGCCGCTGGGGGTCCCTGCGCCTCATCTCCGCTGATGGCAGGGCGATTGAGGAGAGTGCCTTGCGTGGTGGCGGGGCATCGGCCTCTGCCCAGTGATCCGCATCTCGACCCCTCAAGGTTTCTCTAAAAGAAAGGGAGCTAAAAATGTGCGGGATCGTCGGTTATGTGGGCAACGAAGAAGCAGCCCCGATTTTGCTTGATGGGCTCAAGCGCTTGGAGTACAGGGGCTACGACTCAGCGGGAGTTGCGGTGGTTGCTCCTGAGGGTGAACTTCAGCTCGTCCGAAGGGTGGGAAAACTCTTTCGGCTTGAACAAGAGCTTGGGGCGCGGCCCCTGCGCGGAAGGATTGGAATTGGCCACACCCGCTGGGCCACCCACGGGCGCCCTTCAGAAGTGAATGCCCACCCGCATGTGGCAGGGCCCATTGTGCTCGTCCATAACGGCATCATCGAAAACCACATGGCTTTGCGTTCAGCCCTTCTCGCCCGTGGTGCCCGCATCGCAAGCGATACAGACACAGAGTTGGTTGCCCACCTCATCCACTTCAAGCTGAGGGAAGGAATGGTGCTTGAGGAGGCCGTCAGGCGGTCTCTGCTCGAGCTTCGCGGTGCCTACGCGATTGCTCTGCTTTCGACCGAAGAGCCCAATCGGATTGTGGTTGCCAAATCTTCGAGTCCTTTGGTGATTGGGGTTGGCGAGGGAGCGATGTTTTGCGGCTCTGACATTCCAGCCCTTCTTCCTTACACCCGCCGCATGGTTTTTCTTGAGGATGGCGACTTTGCCGTGCTTGAGCGCGATGCCTATCGGATCCACCGCATCGATACGGGCGAAAGGGTCGAGCGGCCGCTCAGGTACATCGATTGGTCGCCGGTGATGGCAGAAAAGGGCGGCTTTAAGCACTTTATGCTCAAAGAGATCCACGAGCAGCCTCGTGCGATCGAAGACACTTTGCGCGGGCGCCTGCATCGTGAAGAGGGGGATATTTACAGCGAAGAAATCGGCTTATCCGAGCGAGATGCCCAAGCGATCGAACGGGTTTTTCTCATCGCCTGCGGAACAAGCCACCATGCATCGCTTGTTGGCCGCTACTACATCGAGATGCTCGCTCGGCTTCCCGCTGTGGCTGAACTTGCAAGCGAATTCCGCGGGCGCGATCCCATCGTTGGCCCTCGTGATCTGGTTGTGGCTGTAAGCCAATCGGGCGAAACGATCGACACCCTTGTGGCAGCACGAGAGGCCAAAGAGCGCGGTGCGCGGGTTTTGGCAGTGGCCAACGTGATTGGGAGCGCCATCCCCCGCTTGGCCGATGCGAGCTTTTACACCCATGCTGGTCCTGAAATAGGTGTCGCTTCGACCAAATGCTTTACCGCCCAACTTGTGGCTTTGCTCATGCTTGCCATTTGGCTTGGGCGGCGCCGCAACGTGCTGGATCCCATCAAAGCCCGCGAGCTGGTCGAGGGGCTCGCAAGGCTTCCCCTTCAGATGCGCGATGTGATCATTGGGACCAAGCAGCTCGTCTCGAATTTGGCCAAGCGGCACGGGAATGCCCGTGATGTCCTTTTCCTTGGCCGAGGCTTCTCATACCCCATTGCCCTTGAGGGTGCGCTCAAACTCAAAGAAATCAGCTATGTGCATGCCGAGGGCTATCCTGCTGGGGAAATGAAGCACGGCCCAATTGCCCTGATCGATGTCAACGTTCCGGTGATCGTCATCGCTCCCCGCGATCGATGGTACGAACGCACCCTTTCCAACCTTCAAGAGGCCATGGCAAGGGAGGGAAAAATCATCGCCATTGCAAGCGAAGGTGATGAAGCGGTCCATCGCTTGACCCAAGACGTGATTGAGGTTCCAGAGGTCATCGAATTCTTAAATCCCCTCCTCACTGTCATTCCTCTTCAGCTTTATGCCTATTACGTGGCAGACCAGAAAGGCACCGATATCGATCAACCACGCAACCTTGCAAAGACCGTCACGGTGGAGTGAGGTTGTTTTATTTTTTTTAAACACCAAAAGCAATTGGTTGTTTTGTGATTGGTTTGGGATGAAAGCGCTGAAAGTTGGTCGTCATCGTCACGGCAAATGATGATCCTGAAAGAGGGGAGATTTGTTGGTGAGAAATGGTGCTATGCAGATGGAGAAAAACCAAGTTTTTGAGAGACCTTCATCGCACCAATCGCCTTTGCCTACCAGAGCCAAGGCGGCACCGTTTGCTTCACCTTTTCGCTTTCGCATTTTTGCGATTGTTCCGGCGTGGAATGAAGCCGAGCAGATCGGTAGGGTGATCACCTGCATTCCTTCATGGGTTGAACGCATTGTTGTGGTTGATGATGGCAGTACTGATGGTACTGGTGACCAAGCCATGGCGCATGGTGACGAGCGCCTAGAGCTTCTCACCCATCCTCGCCGGCAGGGTGTTGGGGCAGCGATTGAAAGCGGATATCGCTTTGCTTTCTCCCATGGTGCAGAAGTGGCTGTGGTCATGGCAGGGGATGGCCAGATGTGTCCAAGCGATCTCGAATCTCTCCTTGCGCCAATTCAAGCTGGGATGGCTGACTACGTCAAGGGCAACCGCCTGGATCACCCAGAGCGCGCTTCGATCCCCTTTTGGCGGAGGCTAGGGGGGGAGCTCTGCTCTGCTTTCACCTCGATGACTTTGGGGCAGAGGATTCGCGACTCCCAATGCGGCTACACCGCAATCACCCGCCATGCCTGGGAGCAAATCTCTGCTTTTCCCCTCTGGCCCTCCTACGGTTATCCCAACGATCTCCTCGTTCGACTTTATCGCTTGGGCCTTCGGGTTGCCCAAGTGCCTGTGCGCCCCGTATATGTCAAAAAAAACAAGGGCATGCGGCCGTGGCACGTGCTCCTCATCCCTTTGGCCATTGCCTTCTCGGTTTGGAAGTGCAGAAGAATCCAAGGTGCGGATCGGGTTTCTGACAAGCTCCTATCCTCGCTACCCTGATGATCATGCAGGGTGTTTTGTTCGTTCCCTAGGGAGATCCCTCGTTGCGCGAGGGCACTTGGTCGAGGTGATTGCTCCCTTGGATCCCGATTTGGGCTTTCACCTTCATGATCGAGGGATCGAGGTTTTTCCTGTGCCTTGCGCAAGGGATGGAAATGAAAGCGCTTTTTATGGAGGGGGTGTGCTCCACAACTTACAAAGCGACTGGCGGAGGTGGCGAAGCGCGTGGCGCTTTCTTTCGGGTGCCTTGGCTGTGCTCAATGAGCGCCAAAGGCGATGGGATGCGGTGGTGACCCATTGGGCCTTTCCTTTGGGTGGGCTCGCTGCTCTGGTGGGGGGGCCAAAGGCTCGCCTTGCAATTTGGCATTCGGCCGATGTCTGGCTTGCCTTGCGCCTGCTTGGGCCCAAGGCCTGGTTCCTGGTTCGTCACTGGGCACACCTTCACGTATTCGTTGCCGTGCACTTGGCCAAGCGCTTGGGTGCCTTAGGGGACAAACGCACGCGAGTGATTCCAATGGGAATCGATGTGCCTGCACCCGATGCCTTGCCTGCTCCTCCGCCACCCAGGCCTTTCCGCGCCCTTGTGCTCTCTCGCCTTGTGCCGATCAAAGACATTGATTTTGCCATTTCGGCCTGTGTGCGCGCCCAAGTGCCCATCACCATTGCTGGCGAGGGTCCCGAACGGGCTCGGCTGGAAGCGGCTTGGGCGGGCGTGCCTTCCATTCATTGGCTTGGGGCGATTTCTCCCCAAAACCTTCCAAAACTTTTTTTTGAGCACGACCTTTTGCTTCTCACTTCACGCTTTGACCCAAAAGGTCCGTGGGAAGGGTGTCCCCTTGCGCCCAGAGAGGCCATTGCCCATGGCGTTCCAGTCCTTGCCACCGACACTCCTCCCCACCGCGAACTGGCTGCGCGCTTTGGGCCTGCTTTCATGCTCGCCCCACCTTGCGAGTTTGCCTCAAAGCTTTGTGAGTTGGCCCGCTCGCCCGAGCGCTTGCGTTCCCTCGCCTTCGAGGCCCGGCATGCGATTGAGCAAGAATCTTGGCCCTCCATCGCTCAGCGCTTCGAGAGCTGCCTCGCTCAAGCGAGCGATTTCAGCCTTGGCGATGGAATAAAACTTGGGCCTGTGCGGTTACCCATATGACCCCATTGAGAGAGGCTTTCCACTTCGATAGGCTTCCACTGGATCGCCCAGGTGGTCGATCCCATTGAGAAAAGGAGGAAGAAAAACACATGGCAAGGGCAAATGGTTCCGAGAAAGAAAAGCTCAACGGTTCTGAGAAAGAGATTGCTCGCCTCGAGCGGAAGCACCAGAGGCTCAAGGAGCTTGTTGCAGAGTATGAAGGGCGGCTCTACCTTACGCCCGAAGAGCAACGCCGTTTGACCGAACTCAAAAAAGAAAAACTCGCAACCAAAGACGCCCTCTTTGCCCTTCGCCAGTCGATGAATGGAAACAGTTCGTGAATTTCTCCTCACCTTGAGGGTGGGGGAACACATCCTAGCCCCCTCTGAAAGGGCGCAAGTTCTTCTAGGATGTGCTCAATAAGCTCGCCCTTTCTTTCCTTTAGGGAGATCCCTTCTTTGAGCGCAACCTCTCGCGCGAGGGCCAGATAAAAAAACGCATCGCTTTTATGGTCAAGGCGATAGGAGACGAGCCCAAAGGTGAAAAGAAAATCAAATCGTTCTTCTCCTCGAAGCTCGCTCCAATCGCCTTGACTCTCAAGCCAAGAAAGCGCAGCTTCAAGCCTCCCTTCGTCCATTGCAATTTGTGCCTGCCGCAAAGGGCTTTGCGCCGAAAAACAAGCTAAACCAGACGTCCAAAGCCAAGCCAACCCTCCAAGCCACCTCACAACCCCAAGCCAAGCATCCATGCAAAGCCGCCACCCCAATCGAATCCATCTCATGAATTGCCCAAGGCGCATTGTAAATCAAAGAAAAGCCAAGCAAGAAAGGCAAGCTTCTATGAAAATAAAGGTGAGGAGGAGAAGAGAAAACAAGCCAAGCTTTCTAGATGCGGTGCAAGCCAAGCGTGGAGTCGCGACAAGGCAAACTCCACGCTGAGCCTGCTTAAGCACGACGCATGCCAGCCAAAAGAAGGGGCTTTTTGCCAAAAAAGCCTTTGGTTTCGATTGGGGGCCATGACAACCATGTCGTGATTGAGGAGGTGGAGCTTTGAGGAGGCTGACAATTTTGTCAGAGAGGGGGGGACTCGGAGCTCCATCTCCCATCCTTTAAGACGAGCCGGGTTGGCCCTGGAAAAGCCGGCTTTGATTCTGGATGGAGGGGATCTCCTGGGAGGGCGAGAATGGGGCCGGCTGGGCTTTGATGAAAGAGGGGGCAGACCAAGGGGGGAGGGTGGAGGCGTGTGGCTTCGATGGCTGCTTCTGCGCTTTCAAAACGGGCGAGATGCTCAAGGGTGCGGAGTGTCGGTGGGGGCAGGGTGATGGCTCCCGCCCGGTACAAGGCACAGGCACGGGCAGGTGAGAGCCAAAGCGCCCCTTGGGACTCCTCGCTTGGGCACAGGTCTTTTGCTTCTTCCTCGTCGATCAAAGCCAGAAAAAATCGGGCATCATAGCGACGGCGTTCGACCGCTGGCGTGATCCATCTGGCCAAGGGAAGAAGCCTTTTGAGATCGGGGCGCCAGCCAGCCCTTTTGAGCAGGGTGAAGAAGCCACCCTCCTGCGGCAAAGCCTTCGAGGGGCGCCTTCCCAAAAAGATGCCGCTTTCTTCAAAAAGCTCTCGGAGCGCCGCAACGTAAATTGCCCGGGCAAAAGAGGCATCGCTGCACTCGCTTGGACCAAGGGCTTTGAGTAGCTCCTCATCCGGAGGCCCATCGAGGTGCTCCGCGAGCTCAGGCGCCTGGTCCGCTTCCTCGACAGCACCTCCCGGAAACACATGCGCACCGGGCATAAAAGAAGCTGTCTTTGGGCGCTCAACGAGAAGCACTTCAAAGCCATCCCCTCCCTTCCTCAAAAGCACCGTTGTGGCAGAAGGAATCGGTTCTGTGTGTGCTTGGGCCTCAAGCATGCCTCATTGGCCTATTTTTCATCAGCTTGGCGCTCCATTTCCAGAAATCAGCCAAAAATCGGTTTTTGGCTTTTAGTCATCATTATCATTGTAGAGCAAGACGCATTGCTCAAAAATGAGCTTTGCGGCTTCTTCAATTCTTTCTTCTGGATAGCC
>JANWYL010000065.1 GCA_025056955.1 Sandaracinaceae bacterium
CCCGCCCTCGGCCAAGGCTCACTTCGATTGTGTATTCGTGGGATTTCATGATTTCCGCCGCTTGGGCTTCGGCGTGGGCGCCAACTGGCGTGCCCTCTTGAAAGACAGTGACCCCCCCGATTCGCACACTCACTTGCATTGGATCGAAGCGGGCCCCAGAGCGTCCCGCTGCAGCCAGGATGCGCCCCCAGTTCGCCTCGCATCCATGAAGCGCCGTTTTGACCAAAAGAGAAGTGGCAATGGCACAAGCGGCTTTTTTGGCGTCGGCATCGCTACGGCTTCCTTTGACTTCAATCGTCACCAGGTGTTCTGCGCCTTCTCCGTCCCGCACAATGCTTCCTGCCAATGCCTGAAACACTTCTTTGAGTGCTTGGGCAAAGTTCCGCAGAAGAAAGCGGTTGCGGCCAAGATTGCACCTTTTTCCTGAGGCCAACACAAATACCGCGTCGTTTGTGCTCGTATCGCCATCAACCGAGATTCCATTGAAACTCCCCTCTACGGCTTCTTTGAGAATCGGGCGCAAAAGCGAGGGAGGAATCCCGACATCAGTCAACGCAAAAGCGAGCATCGTCCCAAGCTCGGGGTGAATCATGCCAGCGCCCTTGGCAATTCCCAAAAGCGTGCCTTCCATTCCTCCAGCAGGGAAAGTGGTAAAGGCCACCTTGGGCCAGCGGTCTGTCGTGAGGATGGCGCGTGCAAAATCAAAAACGCCCTTTGGAGAGGCAGCGCGAAGCAGATCATTAGTTCTTGCGGTGATCGCTTCCAGAGGTAAGGGCACGCCGATCACTCCCGTCGAAGCAGGGACCACAAACTCAGCACTGCTTCCAATCGCCTGAGCCAAAAGCCTCGTGCTTTCTTTGGCTGCCTTTTCACCATCCTTTCCAGTCAAGCAGTTGGCGTTCCCACTATTTACGAGAATGGCCCTGATTTTGCCCTTTCGGATGCGCTGCTCAGCGATGGCCACAGGAGCAGCCCTCACGCGGTTTTGCGTGAAAACCCCTGCAGCTGATACGACCTCGTCCGCTAAAATGAGACCGAGGTCTGGTGCCCCGTTTTTTTTGATTCCCGCTTGAATTCCTGAAAAGCAAAAGCCTTCTACTTCTGGTGGCGTTTGGCCCGGCTCTTCAAGGAGAAGAGATGAACGCAAAGGCACGAGGTCTCATCCTATTTGCGCAAGCACAATCAATCAAGCCAAAGGATGAGTTGCACCACAAAAAGCCTTTGCTAGGCACGATCAATTCACTTGGTCAACCAGATCACATGAGATCGAGGACCCTTCCATGAACAAGGCCTTTCCCAGCGCAAACGAAAGCGATCATGAGCTTGAGCGCATCGTTGGAGAAGAAGAGCGCGTGCTTGCCCGAGTGCAAAAGCACATCGCCGCGCGCCTCAACCAAGGAGGATCTTCCGAACAGGACATCCGGGATTACGACGCTGAGCTCATTTCGTTGCGCAACCAAATCAGCGAAGCCCGCCTTGAAGATGTTCCGCCCCTCATCGAGGAAATGGAGCGCGTTTCTGAGATCGCTGCGCGGCGCGGCAAATGGGTGAGGGGTTCAGTGGATCCCTCCTCTCCCTATTTTGGGCGAATGGTGCTTCAGGAGGGCGAGCGCCTGAGAGAGGTCTTGATTGGAAAGACCACCTACCTTGACTTGAAGTCCAGAATTTCAATAGTCGACTGGAGGAATGCGCCCGTTTCTCGGATCTATTACAAGTATGAGGAGGGCGAGGAGTACGACGAGCTGATTGGGGATCGAGAAGTGCAAGGTGAAGTGCTTGTGCGCCGTGCCCTTTGGATAAGGGATGGCACCTTGAGGCGAATCAACGCCCGACAAGGGGTCTTTGTTCGCACAAGCGACGGGTGGCGTCGGGCAGGGCTCTTTACCCGCCTCAAGGGGGGGCAAGGTGTTGCCATGCGGGCAGAAGATCACCATGCCCCAGGGAAGCTTGGAGTCGGCGCATCCGATGAGCGCGAGGAAAAGTACCTTCCTGAAATCACCGCCCTCATCGATCCAAGGCAGTTTGAATTGATCACACGGCCAGACACGGGGATCGTCATCATTCAAGGCGGTGCCGGATCGGGCAAGACCACAATTGGGCTTCATCGGATGGCCTATTTGGCCTTTCAAAATCCCGAGAAATATCGGCCCGAACGCATGCTTGTTCTCGTCTATAACGATGCCCTTGTGCGATACATCTCCCGCGTTCTTCCTTCCCTTGGGGTGCATGGTGTTCCTGTTCTCACCTTTGAGCGATGGGCTGAAAAGCTCCGCAAATCTCACCTCCCGGCCACCCCCTCCCTCTATGCCGACGATACGCCTTCCTCGGTGACAAGGCTCAAGAAGCATCCCAAAATGCTTGATGCGATAGAGGAATATTGCGAGGAAGTAAGCGCTCAAATAGAATCTCACCTTTCTGCGAATCTTTCAGGAATCAAAGGCGCCGAAGAGGCGATGGCCTTCTGGAGGGCCAATCCAAAGGCTCCACCTGCTTTGCGTTTGCACCGCCTCCTCAGGTGGGCAAGCGAGGGAGAGGCAGCCCGTATTCCAATGCTTCGTCATGGAATTGAGCGGACGATTGCCTACGCCCGCCGGGAACTTCTTGATGTGGTTGTGGCGTGGGCCAATATTCTCACCGATCGCCAGCGGCTTGAGCGCTTCTTTGCACAAGATCCGGACATCGATTCCCACGACCTTTCGATTGCCCTGCGCCATGCGAGCGACCGCTGTGGCCAGGTCCTAAACGAAGTTGAGCGAATTGAAGAGGAGGAGGAAAGCGACGATAGAAGGAAAGCCCGAAAATCGAAGTCCCCTGATTCCGAGCTCAGCTGGGGAGACACTGAGGAGGAAATTTTTGACGACGACCCCTCAGTGGGTGTTGATGGTGTCCAAGAAGAAGAACCGGCCCGTTTGGACCGTGAAGACGATGCCCTTTTTTTGAGGATCATTCAGCGGCTGCGGGGTCCACTGCTTCATTCTCCAGGAAAACAGAGCGAGGTGCTGAGATACGAGCACATCTTTGTCGACGAAGTGCAGGACCTTTCGCCTGTTGAGTTGGCGGTGGTGCTTGGAACAGCCACGAAGCAACGCTCAGTGACAATGGCGGGAGATGCTGCCCAGCGGCTTCACATGGACAATGGATTCAAAAATTGGGCAGAGCTTCTGCGGGCGATTGATCCCCGTCGCATAGGAGAAGAAAGCGCTCCAATTGAAATTGAGCCATTGCGTGTTCAATACCGCTCGACCCACCAAATCATTGCGCTTGCGCAGGCTGTTCTTGGTCCTCTTGCTGATCCAAACGCAGGCCATGCCATTCGGGAAGGAGTCCCAGTCGAGCTCTTTGTCTTCTCCCATAGCGGTGAAGCCGTGGCCCACCTGGCCCAAGCCCTCCGAGAACTCATGCAGCTTGAGCCTCGGGCTTCGGTCTGCCTCATCGCCCGCTATCCAGAGCAAGCTGACATCTACTACCGCGGCCTTCTTTCTGCCGAAGTCCCTCATTTGCGCCGCATTGCTGACCAGGACTTCCCTTTTCGAGCCGGAATCGATGTGACCGATGTGCGCCAAGTGAAAGGGCTCGAGTTTGACTATGTTGTCCTCCTTGAGTGTTCGAGCGCAAGCTACCCGGTCAATGACGAATCAAGGCACCTCCTCCACATCGCCATCACGCGTGCTGCCCATCAACTCTGGATCACCACCACAGGGGAGCCCTCACTGCTTTTGCCCGAATCCCTCCGCCAGGGAGCCTACTGAATGCTTGAGTTGATGGCTTTGCCGCTTGCGCTAAGTTACCCATGTGTTTTTGCTTTCTCGAAGGTGGCTTGAGGTTTTGGCTTTTCTCTTTTTTGGCCTTGCCGCTTGCGAAAAGGCCAAAGAAGAAAGCCAGGCCCAGGCTCCTTCCGACCGCTGCGCGCTCTGCGGGATGAGGGTTCGGCGTGGCGCGGCCTTTTCAGCTGGGGCAAAGACCAAGGATGGCAAGGAGGTCCTTTTTGACTCGATCAAGTGCATGTTTCGCTGGCTCGCTTCTCACCCAGAGGCGAGTGATCCCTGGGTCACCGAACACTTGAGCAGAAAGCCCCTCCCTGCGCAAAAAGCTTGGTATGTGCTTGGGAGTTCTCTCCAAGGCCCGATGGGGGCCGATCTCGTTCCCCTCGCCACTCACGAAGATGCAGAACGCATCCGCACCCGGCACGGCGGAACGCAGGTTTTGGCTTTTAGTGAAGTCAAAAAAGAAATCATCGACGAACTCTTTCGGCATTGAATCAAAAAGTGTTTGAGCACAAGGAGAGGAGATGCTTTTTCAGAAGGCAAAAGGCGTGCATTGGATGCTTCTTTTGCTCTTGTTTTTGGAATCGAGCGGGTGTGGGGGAGCATCGGGTGCTTCGCCCCCAACTCCACCCCATGGGGCGGGGGAGGGCGCTGAATCTCCCTCGCCTTATGAAGGGCCGATCCGATCAACCGATGTTGAGCTTGGGGCACGCCGCTATGCTTCCCGCTGTGGCAACGCGTGCCATGAGAGCGGGGGAGGCCCTCCCCTTGCCAACCTCCGCTGGAGCCCTGAGCGCATGCGACGACAAATCCGAGAAGGTTCAGGTGGAATGCCAGCCATTCCTCCATCGCGCTTGAGTGACGAAGACATGGAGGCCCTTCTTGCATACCTCGTCACAATCGGCGCGGTGGTTGTGAAGTAAAAGGAAGGGTTGGAAAGCTCGATTGGAAGTGGTTTTGACTTCCCAAAGAACGATCCCCGAATCACCCTGATGAATCAATTCACCACCCTTGATGGGCGGCGTTTTCATTTTTAACCACTTCCATCGATTCTAACAGCTAGGGTGGGACCCACATCGTTTTTCTTCAAGGATAGGCATCCATCCCGGCATCTGGCGGTTGGTATGCATCCACACCTGCATCCATCCCGGCACCTGGTCAAATGCACATCCCCATCATGCACATCTGTCCGGACATGCACTGCGTATTACAAGCACCACAGTGGCTCACGTTGGTGTTGGTGTTGACACACATGTTGTTGCAGCAGTTGTTGTTGGGTAAGGTGCAGGCACGGCCACCACCAACCGCTCCTTGGGTGCTTCCGCAAACGCACCTTCCACCCATGCACACCTCTCCAGGCCCACACTGCACACCACAAGCACCGCAGTTGTTCACGTCAGTGTTGAGATTCACCTCGCATCCATCGGGCGCCATTCTGTTGCAATCCGCAAAGCCGCTATTGCAGGTGAACCCACACATGCCTCCGGAGCAGGTGCGCATCGCATTTGCTCGATCAGGACAGCGGTTGCCGCAAGTGCCGCAGTGATTGGGGTCAGTCTGGAGATTCGCCTCACATCCGTCCCTTGTCAAACCGTTGCAGTCCCAATAATCACGTGCGCACATCGAAATCACGCACTCGCCACCTTGGCAATTCCAAAGCGCATTTCCCCCACCACACGCCCGACCGCATCGGCCGCAATGCTCTGTCGAGGACATCAGATTCGTCTCACATCCATTCGACATATCCCCGTCGCAGTCACCACGATCGGAAGGACACACGAGCTGGCAAATCCCGTCAATGCACTGCTGCATCCCAACGCAGCGCCTCCCACAAGCCCCGCAGTTTTGAGGGTCGCGCATCAAATCCACGCACGTCCCACCACCACAGCGCTCGCAAAAGGCATCTGGCTGAGGCGCATCTGGTGTTGGAGAGGCATCAGCTGGTGCATCCATTCCGCCGTGCCAAGCGTCTGTCCTTCCGCCGTCTTGTGCGTTCCCACCACCTCCGCCGTCTCCGCCACCACAGCCTTGGAAAAGGGCAAGTGCCCCAAACACGCAAAAGACCCAAAGAACTCCGCGGCCCCTAAGCATGGGCTGAAAGATAGCAAGCCTTCTCACGGGTTCAAGCGCAAGGGGCTCAGGTGTCGTACCCAGGCATTGTGCGGTTGAGGCGCCTCAGCAAGGCTGGCCAAATCAGGTGATCGGCAATCGCGGTCAAGCCAAAGCGGCCAATCTCGATGTTTTTGGCGATCACCTCGGGGGCGCTTGGGTGAAGGTGGCGCTCGGGGCCAAGTTGTGCGAGGGTGCGCACCTGCATGGAGCAAGCGCGTTCGAGGAAGTACATCCTCACGAAGGCTTGGGCGATGGTTTCACCCACCGTGAGGGTGCCGTGGTTGCGAAGGATCAGGATGTTTTTTTGGCCAAGGTCTTTTTGGAGGCGTGGTTTTTCAGCGGGGTCAAAGGCCACACCCTCATATTCGTGGTAGGCGATATCACCACAGATGAGCTGCGCCGTTTGGCTCAGGGGCAAAAGACCTTCTTTGAGGCAAGAGACGGCTGTGCCATCGAGGGTGTGGAGGTGAATGATGGCGTGCGCGTCTTCCCGGGCTTCGTGGATGGCGGAATGAATGGTGAAGCCTGCGGCATTCACAGGGTGGCCATTGTCCAAAACCACGTTCCCCTGGAGGTCGATTTTGACGAGGCTTGATGCGGTGATTTCCTCAAAAAGCATGTCGTAGGGGTTGATGAGGAAGTGCCGCTCGGGGCCAGGCACCCGCACGGAAATGTGGGTGAAGACGAGGTCGGTCCAGCCAAAGTCCGCAACGAGGCGATAAGCCGCAGCCAAGTTCACGCGGAGGTTCCATTCTTCAGGTGAAACGCGTTCGCGAATCGAGCTCATGCGCGTCACTTTAGCCGAATTGGGTGCTTTGAGGGAATTGCGTTTTTAAATCCCGGCAGCCTCAAGGAGGCGGATGGCCTCGATGGCCCCGTAGCTGATGATCACATCGGCGCCAGCGCGCTTCATCGCAACCAGGCTTTCGAGCAGGGCCGCCTCCCAATCGATTGCGCCATGGGCCATCTTGAGCATGGCGTATTCGCCAGAGACCTGGTAGGCGAAAAGGGGTAAGCCAAAGGCGGACTTGACCCGCGCGATCACGTCAAGGTAGGGCAAGGCGGGCTTTACCATGAGAAAGTCTGCGCCTTCGGCCACGTCAAGCGCTGCCTCCCGCAAGGCCTCGTCGCTGTTTGCAGGGTTCATCTGGTAGCCGCGCTTATGGCCTTGGCCAAGGTGTGCCCGGCTTCCAATTGCGTCTCGAAAAGGCCCGTAGAAGGCCGAGGCGTACTTCACTGCATAGGAAAGAATGCACACCCGCTCGAAGCCTTTGGCATCGAGGGCCTTGCGAATGGCGCCGACCCGCCCATCCATCATGTCGGAAGGGGCAACGATGTCACAGCCTGCTTCTGCCTGGACCAAAGCCTGCTGGCAGAGGCGCTCCACGCTTTCGTCGTTGAGGACGATGCCTCCGTCTGGGTGGAGGGGGTCGGGATGCCAGAGGCCATCGTGGCCATGGGTGGTGTAGGGATCAAGGGCCACGTCGGCAATGACCCCGATATTGGGATGCGCTTTTTTGACCGCGCGGATGGCGCGGCAGATCAGGTTTTCGGGGTTCAGGGCCTCCTCGCCACCTGGGCTTTTGCGCGATGGATCAACCACAGGGAAGAGGGCCACTGCCAGAATTCCAAGCTTTTTGGCTTCCTCGATTTTTTCGAGCAAGCGATCGATTGTGAGCCTTTCGATGCCTGGCATCGTGGGGATGGGCTCGCTTTGGCCTTCTCCTTCTTTCACAAAGAGCGGCAAAACAAAATCTTGTGGGCGCAAGGTGTTTTCTTCAACCAAGCGCCGAAGCCATGGAGCCCCGCGCGCCCTCCGCATCCGCGTTTGAGGAAAATGCCCAAGAAAGTGCATGGTGGCCCTGCCCTCAGCTTTTGTCGAACTCCACTATTCTCGCACAATCCGCAAAAGCTCAACATCAAAAACGAGCATGCCTTGAGGAGCCCCGGGCCGGCCCTTATAAGCGAGTTCTTCTGGAATCCAAAAACGCCGCTTTTCGCCCTCAACCATGAGTTGCACCCCCTCGGTCCAGCCCGCAATCACAGCGTTTAGGGGAAACTGGGCT
Organism: Sandaracinaceae bacterium; assembly: GCA_025056955.1. Lineage (GTDB taxonomy): Bacteria > Myxococcota_A > Polyangia > Polyangiales > Sandaracinaceae > JANWYL01. Next base: position 7,943 of record JANWYL010000065.1, read on the forward strand.
GGCTGGCCACGGACCAAAGAGCTATCGAACATCTTGCCATCGGTCGTCCACCCCGTGTAGTGGACCTCGACGACGCTTTGGGGGCCAGGGTGCTTGGTTCCCGTTCCAGGGCGCAGCACTTTGGAAGCAAGCCCACTGGGCCTTCGCTCGGCGTCAGGCGGTGGCGCAGCCACGTCGGGCGGTGGGGGAATCGGCCCTTCGGGCTGGGGCTCGGCGGTGGCTCCTGATTTTTGAGCCTCAGGGCGCTTCGGACGAAAGGCAGGCTCTTCTTCGTGGCCACAGGCCACTCCCAAAGCAAAAAGGCCAATCCACAAGGATTTCCAGTTTGGCATCGCCTTCCCGCTTAGCGCAGCCTGCGCCTTGAGTCCACTTTTTCGCTTCTTGCCTCAAATTTGCTAGATGAAGCGCCATGCGTCCTTCTGGCATCCATCTCCTTGCGCCCAATGTCGTGCTTTACGTGCTTGAAGGCGAGGCCCCGGGCCCAACCCTCCTCTTCCAAGCAGGCATCCATGGGGACGAGATCGCGGGTGTCCACGCCCTCTCAGAGCTCCTCGAAGAGGGCTGGAGGCCCAGGCGAGGCCGGAGGCTTGTCTGCCCCATCATGAATCCAGGCGCGTACCGAGCGAGAAAGCGCACAGCCCCCAAAAGAGGCCCTTGGGCCGGGCTCGATCTCAATCGGGTATTTCCGGGCGATCCCGAGGCCCCGGAACATGAAAAAAGGCTTGCTCACGCTTTCATGGAGCTGGTCCTTGAGGAAAGGCCGGCCCTCGTCTGCACCCTCCACGAAAGCCAAAAACGCTACGATCCCGAGCGCCAACCCTCTTTTGGCCAAAGCCTGGTCTATGGGGTTTTGCCCATGCCCAAGGTGATTGGAGAAGCCATCGAGCGCTTAAATTCTCGGATCCAGAACGAAGAGGAACGGTGGTCCCCCCATTACTACCCTGTGCCAACAAGCTCAACCGAAGTCATCGTAGAAAGGACGCGCTGCGTTGGCGTCTGCGTTGAGACCTGGATGGGTTTCCCCGAGGAGCGGCGAATCGATATGCACAAGGAGGTCGTGAGGATATTCGAAGAGCTTTTCGAGGCTGAAGCGCCCACAAACTAGCCCAAGGCCTCTCCAACCACCCGGGTAAGCCGCGCGCGGAAGCTCGGATCAACCACAAGGTCTTGGCGCACTTCGATGTCGATGGCTTGCTTGCCAAAGCGCTCGGCATGCCTCTCTGCAACATAGATGAGGCCATCTTTTCCGCTCCAGGGCTCGTTTGCGCCGACAACGAAACCCTCCCTTCGAAGGGCCTCAATGAGCCGATGGGCCAGGTCTTCGTCGCGGTTAAAGAGCACCCCCACCTCCACATGACGGCGTTGGCCTTCGTATTCTGGGGTGAAGGTGTGCAGGGCAAGCACGGTGCGGGCCCGCCTTTCCCGCGCCACCACCGCTTCCACAGCCGCATGAAATGGCTCATAAAGCCATCGCATTCTGGCTTCCCGCTCCTTGGGTGAAAGGTTTGTGTTCATCACAATGGCTTTGCCCTCCGCCCGATTCCGAAAGATGGTTTCGGCTTCTGGGGGGCGGTTTGGGTCCACAAGAAGCCTTGAAAAACGGGCGCAGACGAGCTGGCTTTGCATGCATGCGGCAAGCTCTAGCGCCAACACCTTTGCGCCAATGTCGTAGGCCCAATGCGTTCCCCGAAGCCAAGAATCGGCTTCAGGCCAACGAAAACCCATCCGCTCGGCAAAGCCCGGTGGCACTTCCTCTGAGGCGTGCTCGCAGGTGAAAACCACTTCCGCCCCTTCACCAAAGGCATACACCTCATAGGCTTCTTCGCATTCAACCGGCTTCACCATGCATTCAACCAACTCCTTTGCCTCGATCCCCATTTGCATCCCTCGCCTTTTAGAAAGTGCGCTCCCTAGAAGGTGCACTCACCTGTCCTTGGGTTGCAACGCATGAAGCGAAGCTCTCGGCAAAATGCATCACCTCCGTAGAAGTTGCAAATTGGGGCGCAAATTGAGACAGTTGACTCCCAGCAGGTTTGGTCGAGCGACCCAATCCCCACGCAATCGTTGTCAGAGAAACACCGGCAGGTGAATTCGTCAACGAGGGCGTTGCCGTTGTCGTCCCTTCCATTGCAGCACTCGCCAGCTGGACCAAAGGGCCTGCAATCGGGGTCGTCGCAGTCCGCTCGCCCATCGCAGTCGTCGTCAATCAGGTTGGTGCAGGCGGCAATTCCAAGCTCGTTTCGCCCACTCGGCATGCAACCCGCTCGGCACTCCGGATGCCAGCTGCAGTCAGGGTCGCGGCAATCGATGAGCCCGTCGCAATCGTCGTCCGTTCTGTCGCGGCAAAGCCACTCGCGCGTCGTGCGAGGCATGCACCCCCGGCAATGGGGCTGGGAAGCGCACTCTGGGTCGCCGCAGTCCACAAAGCCATCGCAGTCGTCATCTACCATGTTGCGGCAATCGATTTCGGTCATGGCAGTGGGCACGCACATCCGGCAAGCGGGGTCAAATGCGCAGTCGGGGTCATCGCAGTCCATGCGCATGTCACAGTCATCATCAAAGCGGTTGTTGCAAAGGGCTTCGGTTGGCGTGCAGCTCATCACACAACCAAGCCTCAAATCGCACCGTTGCCCCATTGGGCAGGCCCGGTCGTCAGGCTCGTGCACGCACCCACGGGGGTCTTCGCAGCGATCCAAGGTGCATGGGATGCCATCATCGCAACTTGGAATCCTCAGCACACAACGACCCCCAACACACACTGGTGCGCCATTGCAGAAAAGGCCATCGTCGGGGCAATCGGAGTCTCTCACACAGGGTATGCCAGTGTCAATTCCTCCATCTCGCGGGGGAGTGATGGGTGCATCCATCCGGGGAATGCCCATGTCCACGCCTGAATCCCTCTGGATGGCATCACTCACGCTGACATCGTCGGCCCTCGCATCCAAAATGGGGGCATCTCCTCCAATCCAAACATCCAAAGGCATGGGAGCATCTTCGGGCAGGGCATCTCGCCCAATCACATTGGCATCAACTCCTGAATCCGCTCCAAAAGGTGCGTCGCCTGCCCAAACATCTTGTCCAAAAGGTGCATCCTCTACCAACACATCGGCTCCAAATGCATCGACAGAAGGGGCATCTGCGATCCCCTCCTCGGGATTCCATGCATCTGGGCTTTCCATGGGCTCACGCCACTGCCCATCCATGATCCAGACCACATCTGATTGGCCTCCGTCCTGAACGCCACCCTCTCTTGTGCTTCCGTCTTCTTCCATGCGAAGATTGGTTATTGCCCCGCAAGCGCCGAGCGCAAAGAGCGGAAGAGCCAGTGCCACACCACGAAACCAACTCATGCATTTAAGCTTAGCTCAAATGAGCCGAAATGCCCACCCCTAATCATCAACCTCCCTCACAATGGACAGCTCCTCCCTTTCGCCTGGCGCTTGGCACGATGGCTTTCGATCGGGCCAAGGGTGAGGCTTCACCGGAGGCGCTCCTTGAGCGCGCCGCCCAGGCGGGAATTCGCGCGATCGATACGGCACCCCTTTACGGCTTTGGCGAGGTCGAATCGAGAATTGGCCAGTGGTTTCGGGCTCACGGAAAAGTCTTTGAAGTCTGGACCAAGGCAGGCCTCGAGTGGGACGAAGCAGGCCACGGCGAAATCCTTTTCGAAACCGAGTCGTCCTCTGGCAAGCGCCTGGTCGTGCGAAGGGATAGCCGCCCCGAATCCCTGCTTCGGAGCATCGAGCGAAGCCTCGAGCGCCTGGGGGTCGAGGCGATCGACCTCATCCAAATTCACCAAAGGGATAGGCTTGTTCCTTTGGATGAAAGCCTCTCGGCCCTTTTCGATGCATGGAGGGCCAAAAAGGTAAAGGCGATTGGGGTTTCGAACTTCACCCCCAAAGACCTCGACGAAGGAGCGCGTGTGCTTTTGCGCCTTTCAAGGGGTACCCTTTCTCTTGGTACCGCCCAATACCCTTTGAGCCTGATCGATCAGAAGGCCAAGCGCGATGTTTTTCCCATCGTCCGAAGGCATGGCCTTGGCTTTTTGGCCTATTCTCCTCTCGGGCAAGGCCTTTTGAGCGGCGCATTCACCCACGCGCCACCTCCAGACTGGAGGGCTTCTCTGCCTGTTTTTTCAGCCCAATCCCGGCGCCTGATCCACGAGTGCATTCGCCGTGAGCTTGAACCCCTCGCACACAGGTGGGGGGTTCCGCTTTCAAGCCTTGCGATTGGATGGGTTATTTCGCACAAAGAAGTGGGTGCAGCCCTCATTGGTGCGCGCACCCTCAACCAACTCGAAGAGGCCCTCAAGGTGATTGGGCTTGTGCAGAAAGGGGTAATTCCCTTTGAGGATGAGTTGCGTGAAAGGCTTGGAGAGGCCTTTTCAGGGTTAGGGGGCGATGGAACCGCGCTTCAAAAAATCGCCCGCAAGGTCAAAGAGAGGCTCAAAAGGTGGTTCAAAAAAGGGTGATCACCCAAGCTTGTGAATTCTCTATGGATCAGCTTTCAACCGCGCACAGGACCCCAGTTCCACGAAGGCCACAGTAACCATATGGGTTTTTGGCAAGGTACTGTTGGTGGTAGTTTTCGGCGTAGTAAAAGGGGCCTGCCATGCGGATTTCGGTTGTGATGGGCCCGTGGCCCGCCTCGGAGAGCGCCTTTTGGTAGGCGTCTCGGCTTCGAAGCGCCGCTTCGAGCTGCGATTCCGTGTGGGTGTAGATGGCGCTGCGGTATTGGGTGCCAATATCATTCCACTGCCTCATCCCTTGGGTTGGATCGTGGCTCTCCCAAAACACCTTGAGGAGTGCTTGAAAGGTGATTCGGGTTGGGTCGTAAACCACCCTTACGACTTCGGCATGTCCTGTGAGGCCAGTGCACACTTCTTCGTAGGTTGGGTTTGGGGTGTATCCGCCCGCATACCCCACAGCCGTGACATAAACCCCCTCGATTTCCCAAAAACGGCGCTCTGCACCCCAAAAGCATCCCATTCCAAA
>JANWYL010000066.1 GCA_025056955.1 Sandaracinaceae bacterium
CAACCGTATATCGATCACCCAGAAGATCGCAACCTTCTTATCAAGCTGCACCGGAGTTATATCGCTTTGGTTGATGAGGCATATGAAAAGGTGATGGAAGGGGGAGGGGTGGCCTTTATTCCTCACACCTATGGCCCTTATGAGCTTCCCATCAGCTCAGTGGGTCGCGACATTGTGGAACAGCTGCGGGAAGCCCATCGGCCAGAGAGACGCAACCGCCTGCCCGTGCGACCCGAAATCGATCTTCTCACCCGTCAAGCCGATGGGGCGCGCATCGTCGAGGATCAACTGGTTGAGGCGCTAAGGGAGAAGCTTGAGCAGGCTGGATTCAACGTGACCGAATCTGCCGTATATCGCCTCGTGCCAGGAACGCAAGCGTGGAAGCATGCCAGTCGATTTCCGGGGCGGGTGTTGTGCTTGGAGGTGCGGCGCGATCTTCTTGTTGAGTCTTATGAGGCGTTGGCACCCATGCGGATTTCGTGGGAAGGGGTTTTGCGGGTTGCGCGGCCACTGGCGGATGTGATTGGTGGCTGGCTTGATGGCCGTGGTGCCATCTCAGCGCCGAGAGCAGCTGCGTGAGATGGAATTTATGAGCCAGAGGAGGTGGTTCCTTTTTTGGCTTCGTCTTCTTTCTTCAAACGAAGAAGGGCTTGTAGGGCTGCCTCTCTGCTCTCGTAGATGTTGGCGTCAATATGATGGAGCACTGCAGAAGTAAGAACTGCAGTTTTTGTGGTGGGATCGCCATGATAGCGGGTTGAGTGGTTAACGAAGCGCTTGAGAACCCGGGCACGGGCTTGCCCAAAAGCGGGGCCAGCCTTGGCCTTGACCACAAGGCCGCTCAAATCGATCAAAAGGTCAACGCGTTTCCCAAATGCTCCAAGTCTGGTGGAGACTTCTTTCTCCCAAGCGTGTACGTCTTCAATGCTTTGGAGGATGCAATTTTCAAAGCTCGCTTCGACAATGTCATAAAGGGGATGATAGCGAAAGGTGATTTTCCAGTTTGCCCTTGAATCACTCATCTGTGGCAGCAAGAAAGGCATTGAGGATGGCTGCGCAAAGTTGGGGGGCTTCGCATTGGGGATAGTGGCCAACGCCAGGGAAGTAGACGAGTCGCCCCCTTTTCACTTGTGTGACCACCAGGTCGTTGAGCAGAGGGGGCGGCAAGAAGGGGTCATCGGTTGCGAGAACCACTGCCTTCGCTTGAATCAAATGCAGTTGGTCTTGAAAGCCTCCTTGGCGCCAAGCATTAAAGCTTTGCTCGATGCAGGCAGGGCTTGTGTTTTTGGCATCATCGAGAAGCCGCTCCCTTTCGGAAGGAGGCAGCGCTTTGCATGCGAGGTCGAGGATGGTGCCTTGTTTTTGCCGATCGCCAGCGCTTGTGCGAAAAAGATGGACGGCTTCTTCGGGGAGGTTGATCCCTTGGGGAGGGACTGGGCAGATGAGGCAGAGGGCAGAAACGCGGTTGGGTTGGGTTCCAGCCATCCACAATGCGATCTGCCCTCCCATCGAGTGCCCAATCAAGCGCAAGCGCTCAATCCCCAAGCGATCGGCCAAGCGCCAGAGGTCTGTGCCGTAGCTTGCGATGTCATAGGGGCCAGGGGGGCAGTCGCTTTCGCCTGCGCCGCGAAGGTCAGGAAGAAGCAGGCGACGAGATCGTGTGTCCAGAAAAGGAAGAATTGAATTCCAGACGGCACCTGAGACCATCCACCCGTGAATGAAGAGAATTCCTTCCTTGTCGTTATTCCCACCTTCTTCCCTGAGCATGAGATGGAGGTGTTCGTCGACCCGGATTCGTTCTTTCTTCATGCCTACACTCTATGCCCCTCTCAGATGCAGGCAAGGCCTGTGGGCAAAAGCGTTAAATTTGGCCACGCAGGAGGCTTCTTGCAATCACAAGGCGCTGGATTTCGCTGGTCCCCTCGTAGATCCGGGTCACACGCACATCGCGGTAGTGGCGCTCGACATCGTATTCAGCGACGTAACCATAGCCACCGTGGATTTGGAGGGCGCGGTCGACAACCCGCCAGGCTGCCTCAGTGGCAAAAAGCTTGGCCATCGCGGCTTCCCGTGTAAAAGGGCGGCCTTGCGTTTTGAGGAAAGCAGCCCGATAGGCGAGGAGGGTGGCTGCGTCAAGTTCGGTGCGGGAATCGGCGATCATCCATTGGATGGCCTGGTAGTCAGCGATGGGGCGGCCAAAGGCATGCCTTTCTTTGGCGTATTCAATGGCCTCTTCGAGGGCTGCTTCCGCAATTCCAATGGCTTGTGCGGCAATCCCGATTCGGCCACCGTCAAGGGCGCTCATGGCGATCTTGAAGCCACCGTGAAGTTCACCAAGAAGGGCGTCTTCTGGGACCCACACTTTTTCAAAGTGCAAAGCCACGGTGGAACTGCCCCGAAGCCCCATTTTGCGCTCGTGGTGGCCAATGCTCAGGCCAGGAGCTTGCGATTCGACGATGAAGCACGATATGCCGCGAGGACCTTGGAGAGCGGGATCGTTGCCACCAGTTCGTGCCCAAACGATGAAAAAAGAGGCAAAGTCACCGCTTGTAATCCATTGCTTTTGGCCTTCGATGAGCCATCCCTTGCCCTCACGGCGGGCGGTTGTGCGCATTGAGCCTGGATCGCTTCCAGACTCAGGTTCGGAGAGGGCAAAGCTTGCGGCAAGCACTTGGCCGCTTGCAAGCTTTGAGAGGTAGCGCTCTTTTTGGGCTTCGCTTCCAAATCTTAAGAGCACTTCGCCAACCATGTTGTTGACGGCCATGGTGACAGCAGTCGAAGCACAGGCCTTTGCGATCTCAATCATCGCAGCGACATAAGCGATGGGTGTGGCCCCTGCGCCTCCCCAGGCTTCTGGAATGGCCACGCCCATCATCCCAAGCTCGGCAAGGCCCTGGAGGATATTGCGGGGAATCTGGCCTGAGCGGTCGATTTCTGTGGCTTGTGGCAGTATTTCGCGACGGGCAAACTCGCGTGCACTTGAGCGAATGAGAGCGAGGCTTTCGTCGAATTCGAAGTGCATCGCTTGATTTTGGCCCAATGCGCTAAAGCAAAAAACTCACTTTTGCGGGATAGCTTCCTGGATCTGGCATGCGCCAGCCTTTGATGCCTTCTGTAATGCAATCAAGCCTGCTGGCCGCTTCTGGACTTGAAGCCGAGGCTCCCACAGCCAACACACGGCCTCCAGGTTCGATGTATGCGGTCACCTTGTAGCTGCCTCGTGCACCACCACAACGGCCAAGGAGCGCGCTGCCTTCGGCCAAAGGCAGTGCCCCCAACCGAGCCGCATCCCAAGCAAGGGGGGGGCGCACGTCTGATGGGGCATCATAGGCGAAGCTCCAGTTGAATTCGGCCTCGCCACCACGGGGGCGAGGGAATTGCACCCGCGAGGCGAGATCGACAATGCAGCGCTCGATGCCCCGGTGCCCAATGGTGCTGTGGATGGGGTAGACCCACGCGACTGAGCCATCCACGCGGATGCGAAAGGCCAGGCGGATTTCGCCGCTCAGGATATCGAGGCCCTGCCCAGCTTCAAAACAACGGGCAAAAGAGGAGACCCGCGATTCGAGGGTGCGGTTTACCTGCTCGGGGGAGATGGTGCCAAGGTTGCCCTGGAGTTGGAGGCCATCTGAAGGTTGATGGGGTTGACGAGGCTCGGTGGGGCGCTTTGAGGGTGTTCCGTGGTTGGGTGGGGGGGGAGGAGAGGTCCCACCACAAGCCAAAATGCTCACGCACAGCGCCAAAGTGACCAACTTGCGCACGCAAATCGCATCCAGGTGACGAGGCATTGGGTGGGATTGAGTCATGCACATCGCGTGATGCCTTTCACAACAAGAAGGAAAAAACAATCGCACCTTTTTATGGTGATCATGGTGAATTTGCTTGGGGTGATCCAATCCATTGATGTGCACCCAGCCGAACGTGCATTCACCCATCAATAAGAGCGGTTAAACACCTCAATGGGTGTGGGTAGAGGAGAGAACGACAAAAGAGTTGAAATGCCTTTGATTACCTTTGGATTCACCCACTCACCATACTAGGACTTGAGTGTTTGTGTGGCGATCACAAGGCGCTGAATTTCGCTTGTGCCTTCGTAGATTTCTGTGATCCTCGCATCGCGGTAGTGGCGTTCCACATCGTATTCGGTGCTATAGCCATAGCCACCATGAATTTGAATCGCCTTGTGGGTGATCCGGGTTGCGGCTTCGCTTGCAAAGAGTTTAGCCATGGAGGATTCGCGGGTGTGACGCATCCCCTTGTCTTTCATCCAAGCGGCCCGGAGGGTGAGGAGCCGGGCGGCATCGAGTTCTGTGGCCATGTCAGCAAGCATGAATTGGATGGCCTGTTTGTTGGCGATGACTTCACCAAAGGCTTTTCGCACTTTGGCGTATTCGAGGGCCTTTTCAAAAGCGGCGCGAGCGATGCCAATCGCTTGCGCTGCGATTCCGATCCGCCCCCCATCGAGGGTGATCATCGCGATCTTAAAGCCCATTCCCTTTTCACCGAGCATGTTTTCACGTGGAACTTTCACATTGTCAAAAAACACCGTGCAGGAGTGCGCTGCGTGGATGCCCATTTTTTCATCTGGGGGGGCTTGGGTGAAGCCAGGTGTGCCACGCTCAACGATCAGGGCCACTGTGCCCTTGGCACCAAGCGAAGGATCGAAGGCCGCAAAGACAATGATCAAATCGGCATGTGGGCCGTTGGTGATCCAGTTTTTGGCACCATTGAGAATGAAGTGCTCGCCGCGATCTTCAGCGATCGTGGCCATGTGGGCGGCATCGGATCCAGAGGCTGGCTCTGTGAGCCCGAAGCAGCCGAGTTTTTCACCGCGTGCCAGAGGCACAAGAAAGCGCCGTTTTTGTTCTTCGTTTCCAAAGCGCAGGAGAGGCTCACAGACGAGGGAGTTTTGGACGCTCATGATCACGCCTGTCGAGGCGCAAGCGCGTGAAATTTCCTCCATCGCGAGGGCATAGCTCACCGTGTCAGCGCCAGAGCCTCCGTATTCTTCAGGCACAACGAGGCCCATAAGCCCCAGTTCGCCCATGCGCTTGACCAATTCATTGGGCCAGCGGCCCGTGCGATCGAGCTCGCGGGCTTTGGGGGCCACTTCGCGCTCGGCAAAATCCCGCGCCATTGATTGGATCATCCGCTGCTCTTCGGTGAGCTCAAAGTGCATGTTCACAATCTAAACAAGCAAATTTTTTCGGCAAGGCTGTGCTTCTTTGCTTTTGGCGTTTTTTTGTTCAAGGGATGGGCATGAGGCAGTGGCTTTGGGTGCTTTTCCTTTGCTTGGCGTGTGGTGGGGGAAAACCCAAGGGGCAAGAGGTGGGCGCTTTGGGTGTTCAGGCCAAAGAAAAGGAGGCGCAAGAAGATCCGCGCCTTCTTTTGATGGACATGCCATACCGCGAGCTCGTTCGGCGGATTGAGGGGCTCGACGCGAAGGGCCTGGGGAGCAGCGAAGCGGCTTGCCTTTTTCGTCGCAATCCCTTGCGGCTTGAGGCCGATCTTGCGCCTGCTTTACGGGGGCTTCCTGACCCTCCTTCTGGCCTCAAAGAGCGCTTTGAGCAGGGCTTTGGAGTGAGAGCGGCGCTTCTTACGCGTTATGGCTTGGTTGGAGACCCCCAAGCGGAACTCGTGTTTGTGGCACTGACCACAGTGGCTCCTGGTGCAAAGGAGGTGCTTTTGGTGTGGGTTGAAGGCGAGGGCATCTGGCTTGGCTCAAGCAGGAGTGAAAGATTCGAACGAAGGACCCTGGCTCAGCTCTCTGCGCTCCCAAGCGAGCATCCCGTTTTCCTTGCTGCTTCAGGAGAAACACCCGTCTTTTCCCTGCTTTCTGTGCTCGAGCGATTGCCACCCCTTCCGGGCAAAATCGGCCTTGCCACCCTTCTTCCTCAAGGAGTGCGACTTCCGCCTCCCTTCGAAGAGGCGAGGCCAGAGCTTCCACTTTGCCGCACGGATGAGATGGCAGAAGGCGATTTTCCAGGCGATTTTGAAGACCAGGGCCTTCTCAGGCAGGCGCTTCGGCCACTGCTCGAAGGGGCGAGGGATTGCCTTGGAAACACGCCAGGTCCTGGCGCCCAAGGGGGGCGGCTTGGCCTCTTCCTTCGCATCTCGCCTAGAGGAGAAGTCGAAGCAGCCTGCGTTTACGAAGATGAGCAGGACGACCCTTTCCTTCGGGCTTGCATCGTGCGGCAAGCCAAAAGGCTCCTTTTCCCTCCTCCCAAAGGTGGTGCGGCGCTTTTACAAATTCCCCTAAGGCTTGAGCCGGGGATTCCCCATCGGCAAAGGGCCTTTTGCCCCTAGGTTTTCAGGAGCGCTACTGCAAGGTGCCAGAGACAGCGCTAAAGCCGATACCGGCTGAAACGGCTCTGCAATTCCCCATGTTGCTTGGGTCTGGATCGAGGTCAGCATTGTCGCGCAAGGGACCTTCGACAATGCCCGATGAGCCTGGCATGATCATTTCCGCAATTTGGAGAATTTCCATGATGGACACGCCTCCCCCAAGGTTTCCACGCATGAGCCCATTTTCGCTGATATCTGCAACGAGTTTCGCGTTTTGGATTGTCAGTCGGATGTTGATCATCATGCCTTCTCTCATGAATGAGAATGAGAGGGGGAGGTTGAGGGGGCCTGCGGTGAGCGCGCCACCTTGGATTCTCCCAGATACATCGCTTGCAAAGGCCATCGTTCCCATCCGGCGCTTCCACATCTGATTGGCCTGAACCATTCCGCCCATGGGTGGGCATGGGCTCATGTTGCAGCTTGCTGCATCGACCAAGAAGACATCAACCTTGACACTGTCATCGCTTTGGAAGCTATTGATGTCTTTCACGTGGACACCGATCAGAAGGTCTCCAGAAGCAATCCGGTTGCGGATCTCCATTTCCGCATCGAAGTTGCTGGCAACGCCTCGAATCAGGCCAAGCAAGGTTCCAACGAGTTGGTTATCAACGCCCATCTCATTTCGATCGTTCACGTAGTCTTGATGACGATCGGTGCAATTTGGGGCATTCGTATTTGCCGTAGAGGTGACCTTGTTATCTAAGTCCACCCCAGGGGCGCGGTTTCCACTTTCAGGCATGCTTGGGAGCTTTACGGTGCCAATCACATAGAAGCGGTTTTGGGGTTCGCTCGTTGGGCCAGCGTCGGTGCCGCCACCGCCGCCACCGCCGCCACCGCCGCCACATCCAAGAAATGGAGCGGAATAAAGGATTGCGAACAAGCAAGCAATTCTTCTCCAATGCATTTTCATTTGAACCTTCCTCCTTTTGGTGATGGGTTCTTGACCCACAAGTGGCTACAATATCCAATGTTTGCACCATTTTTCAACTTGATTCGGTCAAAATCAAAAGAGTTCTGGCGAGGGATAAGGGAGGATGAGGTGAAGTCCTTGGTGGTCACAGGAATGTCACTGGTTGGTCCAATGGGGGCTTCGACCGATGCGATGCTCAGCGCTCTCGATGAGGGCCGCTCGGGGCTTCGACCTGCTTCCGAAATCGACGATCTTCACTTTCGCTTGCCTTTTTCGACATGGGTTGGGGTTGTGCCAGGGCCTCTCCCTCCGCTTTTGCCAGAGGACAGAGCTTACGATACCCGTTTGGCCCGGCTTGGGATGCTTGCGATTCGCGAGATTCGCCAAGCGATCGAGCGGGCGATCGGGCGCTGGGGAGCCAAGCGGATTGCGATTTTGATTGGGACAAGCACGGGGGGGCTCGATGCCACTGAGGCGGCCTATGCGAATTGGTGCGAGTACGGGTTTTTGCCAGAGCACTTTGATCTCTCAAAGCAGCACGATTTCAACGCCTTTGGGCAGTACCTGCGGGCCCACCTTGGTCTCAAGGGGCCGGCCTATGTGATTTCGACTGCATGCAGTTCAAGCGGCAAGGTGCATGCCTCTGCTGCGCGCCTCATTGAGCTTGGAATCGTGGATGCTGCGCTTGTGGGCGGAGTCGATGCCCTTTGTCGGATGACGCTCTATGGCTTCCGAAGCCTTGGGATTTTGGATGAGGGGCGATGCAGGCCATTTGCATTGGAGCGGAGTGGGATCAACATCGGCGAGGGGGCTGGCTTCATGCTGATCGAAAGGGAGTGCGAAGAAACCACAAAGGATGCGCTTGGGTACTTTCTCGGGGCTGGGGAATCTGCAGACGCTTACAACATGTCTTCGCCAGAGCCATCGGGGAGGGGTGCCAAGGAGGCGATGCGGCGTGCGATGGAGATGGCAGGGATTGATCCAAGCCAAGTTGGCTTGCTCATCGCCCATGGCACGGCCACGCCTCAAAACGATGTGGTTGAAGCGATGGCAATCGAAGAGGTGCTTGGCCGGGAGGTGCCAGTGATCTCGACCAAAGCCTATACGGGCCACTTGCTTGGAGCAGCTGGGATTGCTTCTGCCGTTTTTGCACTCCACCTTGCGCGCAGGCGCAAAGCCCCTCCATCGCTAGGCTCTTCGCCCATCGATTCTGCAATTCGGATCCGGGTGCTTGAGGACTTTGCCCACATTGCAGGGCCTGTGGTGCTCGCGAATGCTTTTGCATTTGGTGGCTCGAATGTTTGCTTGGCTTTTTCTTCTGAAGCGATTCGGCCCTGTAACTGAGGTGAAGCATGAAGCCGCTATGGCTTTCAGGCCTCGTGCTCTGGTCGCCGATTTATCCCACCCTCGAGCGATTCATTGCAGCCGATGCGCTTTCGTCTCCTGAAGAGGAGCCGGAGGTTTCGTGGGTCTCGAGTCGGCTCTTGCGAGGCTCAAGCCGATTGACGCGGATCTTGCTCCACCTTGCGGGTCAGGCGGTCGAAAAAAGCGGGAAAAATCCCCACACAATCGCCACGGTTTACGCTTCAAGCTACGGCGAAATCGAAACCATGGTGCGGCTTCTTGAGACGATTTTTCGCGGGGATGGCCAGCTTTCGCCAATGCGCTTCAAAAACAGCGTGCACAATGCCGCAAGTGGCCTTGGTTCGATCGGGCAGGGAAATAAGGCTTTTTCAACGGCCATTGCAGGAGGCTTGCGCAGCTTTGAAGCCGGGATGCTCGAAGCCATTGCGTGGGCTCAATCCGAAGGGGGGGATGTGGTTGTGGCTTGCGCCGATGACGTTGTTCCCCCACCACTCACTGTTCCTGTGCCTCACGAGGCCTTTGGGATAGCGCTCGTGCTTTCAACCGAACGAAGCCCTGACTCCCTTGGGTGCATCACCGAGATTGTGCCCCTTTCCGAGGCGCATCCCTTTCCTTCCAAGGTTTTTGGACGCACCCTGCCTTCAACCCTTCCTCCAAACCCAAGCGCTCATGCGCTTCCCCTTTTCGAGATGCTTCTTCAGCAAAGGGGTGGCCTTGTACCCTTGGCGTTTGAGGTGGATCACCCTTATGCCCTGATGGTGCACCCTTGCTCTTCGTTATGAGGTGAAAGCGGGTGAATCCCAGAAAACGAAGGGGGAGTTGGATGGGTGTGAGGGCGAGTGCCAGACGGAATGGTTGGGTGCGCGGGTTTGCTCTCGACGCATAATGGGATGGGTGCTATGGTGCTGTAAGGCAGGGTGAGTGGCGTGCGAAGAGGTGCAGCTTAAAGAGGGTGGAAGTTCGGTTGGTGCTTCAGGACAAGTACCTTTCGCCTGTATCGCACAGGATGGTGACAACCCGCGCGCCGGCTGGGAAGCGGCGGGCAACTTCGATGGCGGCGTGGACGTTTGCACCGGCACTGATTCCAACAAAGAGCCCTTCTTCGCGCGCAAGGCGGCGCTGCATGCGCTCGGCGGCGACATCGCTTACCGTGATCACCTCGTCAATCACGCTGCGGTCGAGGATATCGGGGATGAAGCCAGCGCCCAAGCCTTGGATGCCGTGAGGCCCCGGCTTTCCTCCAGAAAGCACGGCTGAACCCTTTGGCTCAACCGCGACGACGAGGAGTTTTGGCTTACGGGCCTTGAGCACCCGACCGACGCCTGTGATCGTGCCACCAGTGCCCACCCCTGCCACAAAGGCATCGATGTGACCGCCTGTGGCACGCCAGATTTCCTCGGCTGTGGTGCGCTCGTGGGCGAGAGGGTTGCATGGGTTTTGGAACTGGCGGGGCATGAAAGCGCCTCTGGTTTCGGCGAGGATGGCTTTTGCGCGCTCAAGGGCTCCTTCCATCCCCTGCTCTCCGGGCGTGAGCACGAGCTCGGCACCGTAGGCCTGTAGCACCTGCCTGCGCGCCATGCTCATGTCCTCAGGCATGACGAGCACGCAGCGATAGCCGCGCACAGCCGCGATCATCGCAAGCGCGATGCCCGTATTTCCGCTTGTGGCTTCGACGATGGTCGAGCCTGGCCCCAAAAGGCCTTTGGCCTCGGCGTCGAGGATCATCGAAAGCGCAGCACGGTCTTTGACGCTTCCCGAGGGATTTCGGCTTTCGAGTTTGCCCACGACTTCAGCGCCTTGCTCGGGCGAAAGGCGTCGAAGGCGCACAAGGGGCGTGCGGCCAATGAGATCGAGCACGGAATCGTGGATGCGGTCGTCCATTAGGAAGACTCTAGCGCATCGCACAAGCTGTGCAGTGCGGCATCTGGCTACCTCGCTTCGATTTCTGAAACTTCTCCATCCACTTTGACCCAGAGCCAGCGCTTGGAGGCTTCGTGGGCGAAGCCTTCGCCCATTTCATCGAGTTCTGCTCGCGTGGCAGCGCGCAAAAGAGAGCGGCTCCCAGCCCGCACTTCGCGCACTTCTGTGCGGTCCCAGCGGATCCGAAGAATCAGTCGGCCCCGCGCAGGGGCGAGGCGCACGTAAACACTGCCATCGCTTCTTCTGGAAGCCCGGATTTCGCTTTCGAGGTCGCGCTCGCCCTCGCGCTCATGGAGGACAAAGCGGCGCTCAGAAGCGCTTGGCCAAAGAAGCAGGGTCAGGTGGCCCTCGCTTCGCTCGCTTCCAAGGCCCGTCCAGTGGCTCCGCACATGGGCTGGAACGATCGCACCCTCGCGCACAAAGAGAGGAATTCGCCCGCGCTCGCGCGCATCATACCCCCGAAGCACCGTGCCTCCTGCCAAAGCATCCGCCTCTGGATGCCACCAATCGTAAAAAGAAGCTCCTTCTGGCAGCCGCACGTCGCGCCGACCGCCAGGCGCCACAATTGGGGCCACAAAGAATTCTTGCCCAATTTCATAGGAATAGTCGCCTGGCCACTCGGCTTCTGGGCGGCTTGGGCGGAGGATGGGTTCAAGGCGCCCCGGGCGTGAGGAGCGGTAGGCTTCTTGGGTGCGGGAGTACCAATAGGGGATGAGCTCGGTATGGAGCCAAGCCCAGTAGCGATAGATCTCGACCGTGCGGGCACGCTCCGCTTCGCTCGCAGGCACGGTCCATGGAGCAAAGTTGCCGCGGCCGTGGAGTTGCATAAACGGTGTCATCGCACCGAGTGCAACCCAACGCTCGAAGACCTCAAGATCAAAGGGGATCTCTTCGAGGAGGTTGCGTTCGTTTCGGTCGAGGTAGCCACCGATGTCGCTCCCGACGACAACGTAGCCCGCTTGGGCCGAGCGCAGGATGTGGTCAAGGGCGTCCTGGATGCCGCTCCAATCCCGGTGGTTGTCGCCAACCCAGGCCACAGGCGCGTGTTCAGGCCGCGCATGAAAGCGCCCGCGGCGGTCATAAGAGACGTCCCAGGGGCGGACCATCGTGACGAAATCGCGGCCGCGGACCGAAACGCCATAGGCCAAAAAGTCTCGGTAGTACTCTTCTGAGTAGCGCTGAAATGGCACTGGCCCCATGGCGGTTTGGACCATCTCGTCTCTTGCCTCAGCTGGCATGTAGCTTTCAGCGAAATCGAGTTTCCAACCGTCAATCCCAAGCTCAAGGAGAGGCCGTTGTGCCGCATGCCACCATGCCCTGGCGCGCGGGTTGAAAAAGTCGACGGCTGAGCCTCTGCCCTTCCACCAGTTGTAGAGCCCGCCGTTATCGGTAAAGAAAGCGCAGGCTTGGC
Source organism: Sandaracinaceae bacterium (assembly GCA_025056955.1). Lineage (GTDB taxonomy): Bacteria > Myxococcota_A > Polyangia > Polyangiales > Sandaracinaceae > JANWYL01. Next base: position 11,949 of record JANWYL010000066.1, read on the forward strand.
CTTCGAGCCAAGTGCGGGCCGGACCACTGTAGCGATCGCCTCCTGTCTCAAGATCGAAAGAAAAGCGGTTTGTCGTTTGGGTGACCCAGAGGACGATGCGCACACCTTGCGCATGCAGGGTCTCAACGAATTCGCGGAAGCGCGGGTAGCGCGAAGGGTTGGGTTCAAAATTGGTGTAATTCGTGTCCCAAGGCGAATCGATGACAAGGACGCTTACGGGGATGTTGCGCTCGCGAAAACCCCGAAGGAACTCGAGAGAATCGTCTCGGTTGGAGATGTCTTTCGAGATCCAGTGCCCAAAGGCCCAAGGGGGTGTATAACGGGGTGGGTCTGGAAGAGGATCTTCCGGACTCACTTCGATGGGGCACAACAAAGGCGCATCGTTGTTTTCTTGAACATCACTCCCGCCATCAATGGAGGCGTCGCCACCACCATCCATGGGTGATGCGGGAGAAGAGCACGAAGCAAAAACAAGCACAAGTGAGCAAGCCACAAGCAGGCGGGCTTCAAAAATGGAGAGTGCTGGATCCTTCATAGTGAAATAATAAACCCTCACGTGATGGAGAGGGCTACCTTGGGGTTGACCAAAATGCAAAAATCCCCGCATCGACCGCGGTTGAGTGAAGCGCTGGGCCTTTACCCAATTCGGGAGCGTTTGAGGGAAGCCATCGTCGCGTTATGTGGAGAAGAGGGTGTGCCTCCCTCTCGCTTTGGCCTTTCGAGCTTAGCGCTCCTAAGCCCAAGCTTGGCCTTGCCCCTTTGGTGTGGGAGGTGGGTGATCCCCCGCACGGTTATCATCACCAACCTTTACAACCACACCCCTACACCCATCGAGGCAGGTTGGTCCGTGCGTCGAACCCAGCTTCGCGATTTCAGAGGCAAGGGCCTGACTTATGACAGCCACAACGGCACGGATTTTGCGGTCCCAGTTGGCACTGAAGTGCGTGCCCCTGCAAGCGGGATGGTG
>JANWYL010000067.1 GCA_025056955.1 Sandaracinaceae bacterium
AAAAGGCAGAGGATTTACGAAAGCCGTGTCAACAATACCCGTCTTTTGGTTCAGAACATCGCAAAGCTTGAGCCTAACAAAAGGCCGCGCCTTCTTATTTCTGCGAGTGATGTTGGTTACTACGGAGACCGAGGAGAGGAAGAACTCGACGAATCTGCTCCTCCAGGGAAAGGATTTCTTGCCGAAGTGTGCATCGACTGGGAAAAAGAAGCAATGACAGCTGAGGCCCTTGGGCTTCGGGTCATTTGCTTGAGAATTGGGCTCGTGATGAGTTCAGAAGGAGGAGCCCTTCGCTCGATCCTTCCCATTGCAAAGGCGGGGCTATTTGGTCCAATTGGTAGCGGCAAGCAGTTTTGGCCTTGGATTGCAATTGACGATGTGATCAGGGGAATTGAATTTGTGATGAGCAATGAAGACCTGAGGGGTCCGATTAACCTTGTCGCACCTTCACCTCTTCGTCAAGGAAGCTTTGCTCAGGCACTCGGCAAATCGATCGGGCGTCCTTCGTTTTTGCCCACACCTGCTTGGGCCGTGCGGTTTGCACTTGGTGGTTTTTCAGACGAGCTTCTTTGGAGCCGCCGGGTTGTGCCAGCTGCTCTGAACCGCGCCGGTTTCTCATTCCGCTATCCCCGCCTTGAAGAAGCCCTCGCTCACTTGATTTCAACCTAGGTTGAAAAGGCAAAAGCCCTTGTCTAAGGAAGAAAATGAGAATAACTTTCAATCCCATGTTTTGGGAAAGGCCATGTTCGTCAAAAAGCAAAGCCAAAGAAAAAAAACCCACATTTTATGTTGTGGTCTTGCCTGAGGCATGCTGCTCATGAGAGCCCTTTTTCATTTGAGGCAAGAAGGCTGCCTCAAAGTTGGACCCCTAGGGGTTCAATGGGTGCCGCTTGTGACAGAATTGGTCTTGGTGGCCCTGTTGGTGGCGACGAGCCTTAGCAGGGTGCACGCTGATGCGAAGAGAAAAAAGGAAGAAAGGGCCTTCTGCGAGTCAAATGCATCTCCTTTGGGAGCCAGCTGTGACGCCGGGGCAGAAGTCAAGGACCGAAAAGAACCAGCTTCTGGTTCAAGCGGTAGCACATTTGATTCACGTGAGGGGCAAAGCAAAAAGGAAACAGAAGGAACCAAGGAAGAGCCCTTGCGCATTCGAGATGTGCTGGTCGTCGGCCAAGCAGAAGCCCTCTTTCGAAGTGGAGGCTCAGCCCACGGGCTGAGCGAACATGCCCTTAGGGCACTCCGCTTCGATAATCCGATCGCAGTGATGGCAACCCTTCCTGGCGTGTATGTTCGAACTGAAGATGGTTTCGGGCTTCGTCCAAACATCGGGGTTCGAGGAGCAAACGCAGAGCGCTCGCGTCGGGTTACACTCATGGAAGATGAAGTGCTTCTCGCCCCCGCCCCCTACTCCGCACCCGCGGCTTACTACTTCCCTCTCATGATGCGGATTATTGGGGTGGATGCAGTCATGGGGCCTTCGGCAATTCCTTATGGACCTCATACCGTCGGGGGGGCGCTCAATTTTCGAAATCGTCAAATCCCAAAGCGCTCAGAGGGGCGGGTTGATTTGGCAATCGGCAACACCTGGTATGGACGCTTCCACGGACACTATGGAAGCTCAAATCGTTGGGGTGGTTTTTTGGTGGAGGTGGCTCACCTGCGCAGTGATGGCTTTCAGCGCCTCGATTTTGTGCATGGCGATCCAACAACTGGATTCGATCGAAGCGATCTCATGGCACGTGGGGAAATAAGAGGGCGCTTGAGCGAGGCCATCGAGCACCGGTTGGAACTCGTGGGAGGGCTTGGGCTTGAGCGTTCAAATGAGTCCTATCTAGGGCTAGCGATTTCAGATTTTCGCGCTGACCCCTTGCGGCGTTACGGAGCCGCTGGAAGCGATCGGATGGAATGGTGGAGAACACGACTCATGCTTCGCTACGAGTTGGCTGGCGAAGACGTGGAGTTTGTGCTCACCGCCTACCGGCACGATCTCGATCGCACGTGGCAGAGGCTTGATTCTTTCGTTGATGGAACCCGGCTCGATGAGGTGCTCGCACAGCCAGAAGGAAGAAACGCCTTCTACTATGCCGTCCTCGTCGGCAAAGAAAGCGCGTCGACACCGGGCCAAGCCCTGCTTCGTGTCCGCAATAGGAGGGTTTTCGTCTCCCAGGGCATCCAGGCCCGCTTGCGCTTCCGAGCGCGCACAGAAGGAGTGAAGCACGGCATCGAAGCAGGATTGCGCATCCATCATGATGAGGTGGATCGTCATCACACGGGCATGGGTCTCTTCATCGAACGAAATACCCTGGTCCCTGATGGCCAGGGTGAGCGGTTGCTCACGTGGAATCGGGCCCAATCAGTCGCTTTTTCAGCCTACACGCTGTATCAACTGAGATACCTAGGCTTTTTGATCCAGCCAGGTTTGCGGATTGAGGCAATCTGGGGTGGATTCCTCGACCGAAAGAGCGGTGTTTCGCAATCAACCGAACAAGTTGAATTAATGCCTGGGTTGGGGTTAAATTACGAGTTGACCCCTGATTGGGTGCTTTTTGCGGGAACTCATCGTGGTTTCTCCCCTGTGGCCCCAGGACAGCCCCCGGGGGTGCGTCCGGAGCGTTCGTGGAACTATGAAGCTGGCACGCGCTTTGGGCGGATCGAGGCACAAACAAACGCTGAAGTTGCCTTTTTTCTCTCAGACTATGAAAACATTACAGGGGAGTGCTCTGGAGCAAGCGGCTGCCCGATCGAGCTCATCGATCGCATGTTCAATGGCGATCGGGCGCTGATCATGGGCATTGAAGCTGCGGGAGCGCATTTGTTTCAATCGGGGGAGTTTCGCATTCCATTGCGTGCAAGTTACACTTTTACCTGGAGCCGCTTCGCAACGGCTTTTGTGTCTGAAAACCCCCAGTTTGGGAAAGTGGAAGTCGGAGATCACTTGCCCTATATCCCTGAGCACCAGTTCACCGTCGTGGCAGGTTTCAAGTGGCGTGCTTTTGATACCCATCTCCAGCTCCAACACATCGGTCCAATGCGAGACAAGGCCTCAAAGGGTCCAATTCAGCCCGGGGAAGGAACAGATCCCCAAACCTATTTTGACGCCAACGTGGGCTTTCAAATCGACTCCATTCGCCTCTATGTCCGAGGAGAAAACTTGTTGATGGCCACCCCCATCGCCTCCCTTCGACCTTTTGGAGCTCGCCCGGGAAGACCTTTTCTCGTCATGGCGGGGCTTGAAGCACAGTGGAACTAAACTGTTCATGAGCAGTGTATCCAGATTGATGCCATCGCTTCAAATTTCCTCCTTCAAACTCATTCATCATCGGGAATTCCTTCAAACTCGCCCTCCTCCAAATTCTCAAAGCGGGTGTACTCGTGGAGGAAGCGGCATCTCACCTTCCCCGTTGGGCCACTGCGCTGCTTGCCGATAATGATTTCGGCAAGCCCTCGAAGCTTCTCTCGCTCGACCTCGTCTTTAGCGTAAACCTCTGGTCGATAGACGAAAAGGATAAGGTCAGCATCTTGTTCAATCGCTCCTGACTCCCGCAAGTCAGAAAGCTGGGGCCTTTTGTCTTTTCCAGGTCGATTTTCAACACCCCGGTTGAGCTGAGAGAGGGCAATGACAGGCACATCAAGCTCTTTGGCCAGGGCCTTGAGCGAGCGGCTGATTTCGCTGATTTCTTGCTCGCGGCTTTCTGGATGACCCCCAGAGCTCAAAAGCTGGAGGTAGTCCACAACAACAAGGCCCAAGCCGTGCTCGGCCTTGAGCCTGCGCGCTTTTGCTCGGAGCGCTGTAACAGTGAGGGCAGCCGTGTCATCGATAAAAATCTTCAAATCGGTGAGGGGAGCTGCAACGGCCATCAGCCGTTTCCACTCTTGGACTGAGAGCATGCCGCTCCGCATCCGACTGCCATCAACGCGCGCCTCACTGCAAAGCAGGCGGCGTACAAGCTCCTCCTTTCGCATCTCAAGGGAAAAGATGGCCACGACGATTTTTCTGGAAGAAGCTGCAGAGACAGCGATATTGAGGGCAAAGGCGGTTTTCCCCATGCCCGGGCGGCCAGCAATCACAATGAGTTCTGAGCCCTTTAGACCTGCTGTCATTTCATCTAGCTTTGTTAAGCCTGTAGGAAGGCCAATGATGTGCTCTCCTCGTTGAGCAGCTTCTTGGATCTGTTCAACCGTTCGGTAAACGATCTCCTTGACGTGCTCGTAAGGGGCTCCGCCTCGGTTTTTGCCGATGTCAAAAATCTTTTTTTCAGCGTAGTCCAAGAATTCTTCAGCGTTTCCGTAGTCCGAGTATCCAATCGCAGCGATTTCGTGGCAGGCGCTGATCACCTGCCGGACAAGTGATTTTTCGCGGACGATTTCGGCGTGTCGCTCGATGTGTGCAATGGCAGGAATGGTATTCGTCAGTGAAAGCAGATGGGAATCCCCGCCAGCACTTTCCAGTTTCCCGTGGTCGACGAGCCAGTTTCGAAGGGTGATCGTGTCAACTGGCTCCCCCTTCCGAAACAGCTCAATCATCGCTTCAAAAATGATTGCGTTCGCTCGGCTGTAGAAATCACCGGGGGTGAGGATTTGAAGTACGGTGACCATCGCGGCGTTTTCAAGCAAAATCCCGCCAAGGACGGCGTGCTCTGCCTCCAAGGAATGAGGAGGCACGCGACCCACCTCCTTGGGGATGCGATCGCTTTCAAAAGCAACCACGGCCATGTTCTTCAAGGTGAGTTCTAAAAGAGTGTCTACTCAGAGTGGGAGAAAGTTGCATTCTCCCTCGCAAGGCGTTCTTGTGCCTCACAGGCCGGGGCATAGTTCATGGTGCACGCTCGCCTGTAGTACTCAGCAGCAAGACCAGGAGATGCAGTGCCTCCCACTTGGCCCCGCTCAAAGAGACGAGCAAGATTAAAGCATCCTCTCGCTTCCCCTTGAGAGCAAGCGCGATCGTAGAGATCGATTGCCCGGCGCAGGTCGCGCCGAACGCCATTTCCAGTTTCGTGGAGGGAGCCCAGGTTGGAGCATGCAAGCCAGTGCCCACCTTCACACGCCAGTCCAAAAAGCCTTGCGGCTTCAGCAGGATTGCGCCGAACACCAGCCCCGCGCACCTGAAGTGTTCCAAGGTTGGTACATCCGGAAAGCAAGCCTCCATCGCAGGCACGTCTGTAAAGCTCTGCTGCCCGAACCAGATTGGGTGTCGTCCCAAGGCCCTGCTCGAAGGCGTGGCCCAATGCATTGCACCCCCGCAAATCCCCTCCATCACATGCCTTGAGAAAGAAGGCAAAAGCCTTTTGTGCATCGCGGGGAAGCCCTTTTCCGTTTCGATGGAGTAGACCAAGCCTTGTGCAGCCGTAGGCTTCGTTTTGCTCGCAGGCCTTCTGATACAACTCGACCGCTCGCAACAAGTCCTGAGCCACCCCTTTGCCTTCTTCGTGCAGTACACCAAGGTTTGTGCAGCCAAGCATCTCACCCCCTTGGCAAGCGCGCTCGTAGAGCAAACGGGCTTGGGCGAGATCAGGAATTCCTCCCCTCCCCTCCTCAAGGGCCTGGCCAAGCACGACACATCCCCAAAGCTCCCCCCCCTCACAGGCCCTCCGGAAAAGCCTTAGCGCCCGTTCAGGATCTCGAGACCCCCCACGCCCGTCTTGCATGAGAAGGCCCAAATGAACGCAGCCAATCAGATCACTGCGATCGCAAGAGAATTCAAAAAGGCGCCTGGCTTCGCGTTCGTCTCTTGGAGTTCCTCTCCCTTCTTCGTGCAAAATTCCAAGGGCCACACAAGCGCTCGTCTCTTCCTCATCACAGGCCTTGCGATACAAGCGAAGCGCTCCATCGAGGCTCCGTGGAATGCCATCTCCTCGCTCAAAAAGACGCCCAAGATTGGTGCATCCTGCTGGCACTCCGCCAGCACAAGCCTGCTGAAAGAGCTCTGCCGCTTGACGCTTTTGACCAAGTTGCTCGCGCAAAAGCCCAAGGTCGTTACAAGCGCTGGCACGCCCTCTTGCGCAAGCCCGCTCAAAGAAAGCAACGCCGCGTTCTCGCTCTTCCAAAGAACCCTGGCGGAGCATTGCGCCCAAGCGCTCGCAAGATGGGAGGTCTTCCTGCTCACACGCCATCTCGTAGAGGCGTTGCGCTTGTTTTGCGTCTTTCTCTGTGCCTCGACCCCCCGCGAAAAGTTCAGCCAAGTAACGGCACGAAGAAGCCCTGTTTCCCCGGCAAGCGCGAGTGAAAAGCGAAACCGCTCGTTCGAGATCGGGCCGGGATTCGCTCATCGCCAGTTGGCTTCCCAAGTGCTCGCAGGCTTCAAGCCAACCAAGTTCACAGGCCCGTTCAAAGAGGGCTTGGGCTTGCGATGGGTTCTCGGCCGTTCCCAAGCCGCTCTCAAACATTCGGCCAGCATCAAAGCAAGCCCTGCCAAACCCTGCGTCGCAAGCCGCGCGAAAGCTTGATAGCGCTTCTGGCAAGCTGCGCGGCAACCCCCCTCGGCCACTCAGGCGCATGACCCCAAGGGCCCGGCAAGAGGGTGGATCACCCCGCCGGCAGCCCTCTCGATAGAGCTGGGCCGCTCGCTCGTCATTTCCAATGGCTTCAAAAGCCTGGCCTGCATCGTGGCAGCGCGAGGGCTCGGGAAGACCGCCATCGCGCAAAACGTGCACTCCCTGGCCAAGGCATTGTGCGGCAAGCTCTTCAGGAGTCGGTGGAGGAGGAGGCGGTGGCTGAGCCAGCTGGACCCGCCGACGCTTTTGGGCATGAGACGCCTGGGCGCCAAACCCCGAAAGCACGCCCAAAAACACCAAAAGCCAAACCCAAGGACCTGCCCTCCTCATGCCACCATCATATCAGCTTTTTCTCGAAAAGAATTTGTTTTCATGCTTTCTTTAAAAAACTAATTTCGACCAGTTGCAAGCACTAAATGCTTGGATTCAAGAGGACACACCATCTTCGAAACACGGAGATAGGCCCGCAACCATTCTCTGGCAAATTCCACGTTAATTTCAGGTATCTGATTAAGAAGCCTCCGCAAATAAAGGAGCAGTTTCTCACACTCTTTCGCAAATGCCGGCAACACCCAATGCCGGATTGTCCCTCCATTCCACAGTTCGTTTAGAACAGAATAGAATTGATCTTTTTCGGAATAGTCGATTTGCCTGATAACCCCAATCCCAATTCTACTGAAGTGAGAAATAAAATCCCGAACAAAACGAAAGCTCCCAAAGCTTTTCCAATTGTCGATATCCCATTGGCACTCGCTTGCCATCTCCAGAAAAGCAGAAATAACACGCTCGATGGCCCAGATCTGAACATAAGGTTGTTCACGATAAGAAGCCAATCGATTTTTTTCCACCTCACTTCTTTGCCAAAAGCCAATTGCAAACATCAATTCTTCAGCGATCCTGCGCTCGATGTTTTGCAAAGAGCTTTGAGGAAATTCAAAACGCCCATCCAGCATCAGCTCGCGAATATGACTGCTCATGTACTCAATTTCGGTTGCAATAAGAGTGAAATCTTGAACAAGAATGGATCTAAACTCGCCTAAAATTTTTATCGAGTTTACAAAATCATGATAACAATCTTTGAGTTTTTGTTGATTGATCTGGAGAATCTCTTCATTGAATTCTTTTTCGAATGACAGAACTGCATGATTTGAATCACGTGAAGCATACTCCGAAAGTATTTTCAATGAATCGCTGCGCAAGCATGCAAACAACACAAAAAAGCGAGGATGTAAAGAGGGGCGGACTTCACAAGAATAAAGCAATCGGATTTCTCCGAGCAAAAGCTTATAGGAATCTAAAGCTTTCCTCACAAATGAAAGCACCGAACTTAAAGGCACTGGAAAATCTATCGAGTCGGTCGCTTCAATAGGGCGAGCGGAAAGAAATCGAACAAGTGGATTTCTTCGGATATCACGGATCAATGCATCCTCAAAAGCACAATGGGCACGTAATGGAACGTACCCGAGGAGCGTCAACGCATCAGCAAGATCCCAGTAATTCGAGAGAGAGATGCATAAAGCCTGAATTCCTGCGATGGGATCATGAGACTCGATAAGTTGCTCAAAATCAATATCATTGAGATCCCAATGACTTCGATGCCGACTGACCAAAAAGGAAGCAAGCTCTAATGCACGAGATAACGCATCTTTCCAAGCCAGGATGAGTGGAATCGAATCTGAAATACCCTCTTTTGTTCTGCCCCGCTCGTGGAGGGATCGAAAATGCATCATTCCCAAAACAAGTGCACGCAATTCTAAAAACGCCTCTTTTTCCTCTGGAGAAAGCAAAGAAAACCACTTTGCATAAGATTGAGTGAGAAGCTCATGTTTTCGATTGCCCGACTCGTTTCCGTGGCTTCTTGATTCGCTCATTTTTGCAGCACCATTTGCAGCGAAAAGGTGATTGGCCCAAAAGCGTGTGCTCATGGTGGGATTGGTCGCAATCGCAGGCGAATTGTGGTAAGGCCTGGTCGAAGTTCGGTCTCAAAATCGTGAGGGAAGTGGCCGTGGGCAACCACCGTGAAACGCCACTTCCCTGGGCTCAGCACGATTGGCTGAAGAGCTGCCACGCGGGCAGAGGCAAGGAAGCGCTCATCGGTGTAGATGCGGGCGTGCGCAGGCTCCACTTCAAAGAGCACCTGTGCGCGTGGAGGAACCTTCTCAGAGGAAATGCAAGCCGATTTGGCAGCGAGTAAGAGTCCAAACCCAAAAGAAAGCCCAGGCCAAGGGAGGGCACCTTTCAGGCATTGCCACAATTGCCTAGAGCCTCTTTTGGCCCAGCACACCAACAATGAAAAAGGCAAAAAGCAAAAGTTTTGCATTTCGGCTCGTGATGCCCTGAACAGCATAGGCCCGGCTGGGCAGATGCAACTGGCTGCTTTCATCGATCCAGGCAAGCAAAGCGCCATCGCCTGAGCGGATCAAGCGATGAGCGCTGATGTAGTGGGGAGGCCACTCAGCAAATTCGCGGTCCACAAGCTGAATCCTCCCCTCTCGATCGATCCGGGCAAAGAGCTGCCCATTTGGACGATGAAACCGGCCGTCCTCAAAGAAAAAGCCAGTGATCTCTCCATCAACCTTAAGTTCCCCCTCTGATTCAACAGCGATCCGCGTCCCTCCCACTTCTGTCACAAAGGGACGAATCGAAAGGACTGGCTCTTTTTCTTCAGGAGGAGGCGGTGGCTGAACGTAGGGGGTACCACATCCCCAGGCCACACAACAAAGGGAAAAAAGCCAAAGGGAAAAAAGCCAAACCCCTTCTCTCCGTGGCACTGAGGATCGAACGAAGGAGAACATTCCAAAAGCCCCTAGTTTTTGGTGAGCCGGCGATAGCGCAAGCGTTGTGGTCGCTCCGCAAGAGGGCCAAGGCGCTTTCTCCGATCTGCCTCGTAGTCTTGGTAGCTGCCCGTAAACCACACGATGTTGCCATCGCTTTCAAAGGCCAAAATGTGCGTGGCAATCCGATCGAGAAACCATCGATCGTGGCTGATGATCAGCGCAACCCCTGGCCACTCGAGGATGGCCTCTTCCAAGGCCCGCAATGTGTCGACATCGAGGTCATTCGTTGGCTCATCGAGCAGAAGCACGTTGCCTCCCTTGGTGAGGACCTTTGCCAAATGGACGCGATTCCGCTCCCCACCCGAAAGCTGCTTCACGAGCTTTTGCTGATCGGAGCCGCGAAAACCAAAAAGAGCGACATATGCACGGGCATGGATTTCGGTTTTCCCAACGACAATCCGATCGTTTCCGCCGCTGATCTCCTTAAAAACCGTGTTTTCTGGATTCAGTGTGTCACGGTTTTGGTCGACGTACATGAGCTTGACGGTGCTCCCGAGGATGATCTCGCCCTCATCGGGCTTGACCTCGCCTGTGATCAAGCGGAAAAGGGTGGTTTTGCCCGAGCCATTTGGGCCAACGATTCCAACGATCGCTCCCCTTGGAACCATAAAGCTCAAGTTTTCGTAGAGAATGCGGTCGCCAAAGGCCTTCGTGACCTTGCGGAACTCGATCACCTGCTCCCCGAGCCTTTCGCCTGGAGGAATGGCGATCTCGTGCTCGATGCGCCTTGGTTTTTGGGCCTCGTTGACAAGCGCCTCAAAGGCCTGCAAACGGGCCTTGCTTTTGGCTTGGCGTGCTTTTGGAGACTGGCGCACCCATTCAAGCTCCTGAGCGATTTTCTTTCGGCGAGCGCTTTCGGCTTTTTCCTCAAGTTCAAGGCGTTTTTGCTTCTGCTCAAGCCACTGGCTGTAGTTGCCCTTAAATGGGTAGGCACGGCCACGGTCAAGCTCGAGAATCCACTCGGCCACATTGTCGAGGAAGTAGCGGTCATGGGTGACACAAACCACCGTGCCCTTGTATTCACGAAGGTGCTGCTCAAGCCAAGCGACAGACTCTGCATCGAGGTGGTTTGTGGGCTCGTCGAGGAGCAACAAATCAGGCCGCATGAGCAAGGTGCGGCACAGGGCCACGCGGCGCCTCTCTCCTCCGGAAAGCACATTGACGCTCGCATCTGGAGGCGGAAGGCGCAAAGCCTCCATCGCAATCTCAAGGGTTGTCTCGAGATTCCAACCATCTCCTGCATCGATGAAGTCTTGAAGTTTGGCCTGTTCTTCGAGGAGCTTTTCCATATCGGCATCTGGGTCAGCCATCTGGGCGCTAATTGCCTCAAAGCGCGCCAAAGCTTCGCGCATGGGGCGAACAGCCTCGTTCAGCACATCCATGACAGTCCGGTCCCGGCCAATGTCTGGCTCCTGAGGCACATAGCCCACAGTGGCCCCAGGCCTGAGCCATGCTTCGCCAACGAAAGACTTGTCCTCCCCTGCCATGATGCGAAGAAGAGAGCTTTTGCCTGCTCCGTTTGGTCCAATCACCCCTATCTTCGCACCGGGCAAAAAGGAGAGGTAGAGGTCTTGCACGACCACTTTGTCAGGGGGATGAACCTTGGTGAGCCCCTTCATTGTGAAGATGTAATCAGCCATGATCCTCCTTGTTCGTGAGACATTCCGACACTTCGATCAAGGAGAAGCAAGGGCGTCGAACCAAATTTTCGAGAGCAGTTGAGCCATTGGGCCAACCCATGACACAAATGTCGCAGTATCTTGTTTTTCCATTTTGTTTTTCCACGGGAATGCATTCTCAAAAAGCCGCTTTTCTTCGCATTTTCGAGCGCATTTTCAAGTGGCACAGATTGCGCATGGGGATGAACTGCTTCCTTGGGTTGCTTTTTGTGGTGAGCGAAATGGCTTGCATCACGCAAGACATCCAGTTCAATCCACCCTCAAATTTTCCTCCTTCAATTGAAGTGCCCCTTGGAGCCTCTGGGCCAGAAATACGCCCCCTTAACGAGCTCATTCGCCTGCGAGCAGATGAAATTGCTGGGGGAGGAGATGCAGGTCCAATGAACACGCTCCGGTGGGAAGTGATCGTGAGGGATCCAGATGTGGACCAGGAGCTGCAATACTTGATTTTTGTGGACTACCAACGCGGTGTCACCATCTTCCCAACAGTGAGTGGCTTTATTCCTCCCGTTTCAGCGGGAGCCCAAGATCGAAGGGTGCGGCCCCTGCGCGTGCAGGTACCGCTTCGAGGAGAAGTGTTGAGCCGACCTGGATGCCACCGGATCGAGCTTCTGGTGTCCCAGCGCTTTAGGCTCGTTGATGGAATCCCATCACGAGAGCCTGTGATGAGTGGGGACATCGGCACTGCAACGTGGTGGGTGGCCACTCAGGCCAGAGAAGGTGATCCAGTGGACATGACGGGGTGCCCATGAAGGTGCGGAGCTGGTTCTACAAGCGATATCACTTGGCATTGCTTGGTTGTGGGCTTGGCATGTGGGGTGCGGGTTGTACCTTGCTGCTTCGACCCATCGATGAAGAACCTTTAAATCACTGCGCTGATCACTCAGAGTGTCCCGACAACTCGCTTTGTCATGGGGAGGGTGGTTTTTGTATTCACCCAGAAGCACCATCATACCCTCTCTTGGTTGAAGTCACTCCTCTTGGTGATTCCATTTTAGGTCCTGCCCAAGCAGTGGTTGTTCACCTTGGTGAAATCGATGCTCTAGGCAATGGTGAAATCGATCTCAACCTCCCAAAGCAGGTTCCCGTCCAAGGTGAAGTCCGTTTTCGGGAGCAGAGCATTCCTGCTCAGCTCACGTTTTTTGCAAGAAGCGATGAACCTCCGCTCCGAACAGAGCCCTTTCCAACTGCTTTGGCCCAATCGGTTTCGGTGCGGACTGCAACCCATCCAAGCTCAACCGGTGGTGCACTGACCCAGCTGCCAGGCGGCCGTTCGTACATCGTTTGGATCGAACCGCAAGGCGAGTACCGCAACCGTCTCCCACCAGTCAGTGCCCTCCTCGATGTTCCAGAAAATGTGGGGGTTGTCTTTCGTTTCGATTATGACGAGAGCCAGTTGGTTGAAATCCGGGGCCAACTCAAAGACACAAGGGGTCGCCCTGTTCCAAGGACATGGATCCACCTCGTTGACTCCAAAGACATCCCCCTCTCCTCTCGCACAACCACAAACGATGATGGCGAGTTTGTGCTCTGGATGCACAAAAACGCCAATCCCACCCGATTTCGCTTGAGAAACGAGACCGAGGAAAAGAACCTTCAATCCTTTTCGATTCCAGTAAGCGCAGCCTGGGGGATGAGCAAAATCGCGCTCGTTGCGCCATCGCTTGACGATGCTGTGCTTTTTTCTGGCAGGCTCGAGCTCCCCTTGAGCAGCGCGGGGGAAAACATGGCTGCTAAAGGTGCAAAAATCCGCATGTGGACCGAATCTCTGATGGACTCTCGAACGGGAATCGTGGGATCTTTTGAGGTAAGCACCGAGAGCAATGAAGAGGGCCGCTTTCAATTTCGCCTGCCGCCAGGGTCTTACACCCTTGAAGCG
>JANWYL010000068.1 GCA_025056955.1 Sandaracinaceae bacterium
GTGCGGTTTTTGTGTCTGTCGATTATCGCTTGGCTCCTGAACACAAGCTCCCCTGCGCCCATGAAGACGCGCGGATTGCCTTCGAGTGGGTCTATGCAAAACACAAGGAGCTTGGGATCGACCCCAAGCGCATCGCCCTCGTTGGCGATTCGGCAGGTGCGAATTTGGCCCTCTCTACCGCGATTCATTCGCCTGATGGACCAAAGGCGCGGGCGGTCGTGGCGATCTACCCTCCAACTGATTTTCGACGGCTCTTTGCTTCGCACCAACGCCTAGGAGAGGGTTTCTTTCTCACCAAGCGCAAGCTTGACTGGTTCCTCGAGCGCATTGTCGACTCCTCAAGAGCGCTTGAGGACCCGCGTCTTTCTGTGCTCCTTGCTCCGCGGCTTGCCCACTTGCCCTACACGCATGTTGTGACAGCGGGCTTTGATCCCTTGCGCGATGAAGGCGAGGCTTTCGTCGAGAGGCTTCGTCGGGAGGGTGTGCCTTCGAGTCACAGGGAGGAAAAAGCGCTGATTCATGGGTTTTTCTCAATGGGGGGCGTTGTGCAGGAAGCGGCCTGGGCGATCGAGAGGATTTCGACGGTCATTCGCGAGGTGCTGCATGCGTAGGCCTTGAGGCGAGGGCTTTTTCGATTTGGATGCGAAGCGCTGGATCGGCGTGAGGGATGGCGAGGTCGCGAAGAAGGGCACGCAAGTGGTCTTTTGCAGGTGTGATGCGGAAGAGGTAGAGGAGGTCTTCGATTGCTGCACGGCGCAAAAATGGCTTTCCGCTTTCGATGATGGTGCGAAGGAGAGGCACGGCACGCTCATGCTCGACTTCGACCAAAGCGCGCAGGACAAAGCGGGCAAGCACCTCATCCGACGCGTCGAGAAGTGCGCGCAGGGCCTGGCGGGCGGATTCGCTGCGAAAATGGGCAAGGGCCCTCGCTGCTCGGCGGCGCAAGGGAAGGGGGCGGCGGGGGTCAGAGGCGATTTCAAAGAGCGCAAGCATCCCCTCTTCACCATGGCGTGTCCAAAAAGATGGAGGTGGAGGGGTGTCAATTGCCAAAAGGGCCGCCTCAAAGTGCTGGAGCAGGCGGCTTTTGGATTGGGCCTGTGCCAGGGGGCATGGCATCAAGAAAAGGCATCCGAGGACAAAAACGAAGCGCTTCATCGGAGCACCATGGCACGTTCAAGGATTTGACGTTGACGGGGGCTGAGTTGGGGGTCTTCAAAGTTCCCAAGCCAAAACATCAGGTTTTCTGCGCCGCGGCCCACGCATTCCTCAGGTGCTAGCACCCCATCCATGTTGGCGTCGTGTTCGGGTTTGCATTCGGGGGTATCGGACAAGGGTTCGAAGACAGAGCCATCGGCTTCGCTCGTGTGAAAGAGGCCAGCGAAGTGGGCAAATTCATGGACAAGCACAGAGGCGAACACATGGGTCCAGGATCCAGGACCTGGCCAGTTTTGGATGTCTTCCAAGGCGATGATGATGCCAGATGCCCGGGTGCCGTGGCTTCCCATAGGCCCTGGGAGGCTGCCTGCTGTGCCAAAGAAATCGGCCGCACTTCTGATCAGAAAAACAGGCAGAGATGGTCGGGGATTGCCTGCAGAGAGCGCCAAAATATCGCCGACTTCCATCCGTTCCGAAGTACTTGGTTCTTCGATGATGGCATGCGTTTCGGCCAAGGAGCCAGGAAGGTTGAAGTGGCGGATCCGGCCAAGCTCAAGCCCAAAGCGACGAAGGAGGGCATCGAGGACCGAAAGGGCTGGCGCAAGGTCCGGAGGAGGCATGCGGTTAATGGGCGGCGAGACACCGATTGACACAAAGTCGAGGTCAAGGGTCCTTCCTCCTCTGTTTCTCTCGATTCCCAAACGGGTAAACTCGAAGGTGCGGCTTAGGTAGATGCGCGCCACAAAGCCCGTGCCTTCAGGGAAGTCCCGATCGCCATTGGAAATCAGGATGGGGAGGACACCTCCTAGGCTTGGAAGCGCGACCAGGGGCTGAGGGCTCATTCCGAGGAGGCTTATGTCGAAAAGACGCCTTCCATCGCTTGTATCGATTGTGAGCACAGACCAGAAGGGGTCATCATCACCAGCCACATGGAGAAAAAGCTGGGCCAAGGCCGAGGAGGGGGGGATTTCAAAGGTGTGCAAGGTGCTCCTTGGTGCCAGGCGGACGTCTTCTCGCCTGCTCAGGCGCACACCCTCAGGCAGAACCACCCATGGGATACAGGCTTGAGTGAACTGAAGAGAAGAGGGGCCTCGGGGAATGGGAACACGGGCGCACCGCTCTTCTTCTCCACAATCGCTTGCATCAGCGCAGGGGCGGACGCATCCCCCAAAAAGGGTGCACAGGCCATGACTGCAATCGATTGGTGAGTTGCATTCGCTTAGGGGATCAAGAGGGCCAACCCGGGGCCCACATCGCAGGCGAACTTCAGCCAGGTCCTCGGGAGGAGCCTCGAAATCGTGAACGCACAAAGAAGAGGGGCACTCACGATCCCTCGCACAGTACAGTGGCAGCGCATCCTTTTCAAGAGGGGCATCGGGCAGTGCATCAGAAAGAGGTATGGCATCCACAGCGACATCGGGAGCAGCGTCTCCTTCAGCGCGCATGTGGACGCGATAGCATCCAAAAAAGCACAAGGCTTGTACCAAGGCCAAGGTCCTGACTTCAAAACGCATCCAAAAAGAGTCCTTCAATCCACAACGCATGGGAAGTGTTTGATGGTTTTTTGGAACGCCGTGAGGAGAACAAAGGCACATCCATTGTTTCCACATGGCGAGGTGCGGCTCGATGGAGATCGGGTCTTAAGCAGGGGTTGAGTGGTTGCTTCATGGGTGAAGGCATTTGGTGAGAAGCATTGGTTGTGGAATTTTGTTGGGGACGTGAATCCGGGCTTGGGTGTGTACGGGTGCCGCCAAGGTGATACCTCCTGAATTGGGATGGATTCGGTTGGGAGATGTGGGTGATTGATATTTGTTGGGGATTCATCGGATGGGGGGAGGGGAGCGGTTGAATATGGAGGGGGAGGTAAAAAACCATCATGAGAGGCGCGTGAGGTGATTCATGCTTTCTTAAAGGTGCAACGTGCAAACATGCCGAGAATAACGGCAAGGATTTATGATGCCAAGGGTTATTTTTCTGTTTCACCTTTGGCTTTCTTGCGGGTAGGAGATAGCGGCACTTCTGGTTGGGGCTGGACCCTTTCGATGATTGCGCTAAGGGGAGGAAGGCCTTTGGGGCGATCGACAATGGTTTTTGGCCCTTCTGTGTTTTTGCTCATAAAAAACTCTCGATGACCGACTTGAGCCAAGGCTTCCGCAGCCCTGTCAAATGGCACAGAGAGGTGGAGCATGCCATTTCTGACTTCGACCCGCCCTTCTGGCGTGACGCTCAAAACGCCCGCTTCAGCCCGCATCCAGGTGGCAATTTCGGCTTCGCTGAGTTCCGAGGGGAGGCCGAGGCGTTTTTCGCCTTCGCTGGCCAAGGCATTGGCACGTCTCGAGTCAATGTCAAAAAGCGCTTCTGCAAAAGCCTCAAAGCTCACAAAGCGATGGCCTCGATAGATTCCACAAGCACGCACGACGGCCATAAGCTCAGCCAGCCTTTCTTCGTCACCGCTTTCCAGGGCACTCCGAATGCGGTTCACGTAGGCATCGTGGAGCAGGCGTGCATCGCTGTTTTTGAGGCCCGGGATCAACACAGCCACCCGCGGGTCGTTGAGACGCCCTTTGATTTCTCGGCGCCATATCGCGTCGTCGTCACCCCTCGCAAAGGCCTCAAGCTCTGGCGAAAGGCGCTTCCGCTCTTCTCGTGGCCGCCGGACCACGCGGACTTCGCCAGTGGCGCTTTGGGAGGGGCTTCGCTTTGAAGATGGCATGGGTTTTTTGTAGCAAGCGATTGGGTTTTGTCAGTGCACTTCTTTGAGGATTTTTAGCATTTCCTCTGGCCCGATGAAGCGGGTGATTCGGTAGGCTTCTCTGCCATCGGAGTGGTGGAGCACCACAAAGGGAAGACCGCGTTGGTCATATCGGGCAAGGAGGGCCTCTTCCTGGGGGGTTTTTTCGGTAAGATCCACCCGCACAGCAACAAAGCGCCTGGCTTCGCGCACGATACGAGGGTGGGAAAAAGTCTTTCTTTCGAGTTCGCCACAGGCCCCACACCATTCTGCCCCAAAGTCCAAAATGATGGGGAGGCGCTTTGTGTGGGCTTCGGCCATCGCCTGTTCAAAGTCACTTCTCCAGACGAGTTTTGCACCCGGGGGAGGGAGCTCCAACCAAATGATGAGGAGAAAGCTCCCAAGGGCAGCCATGAGCACGCCGCTTACCTTGCGAAGGCGTTCGATCGGGGACCCTTCCTTGACATCCAGGTGGATGGCACCCATGGGGATCGAAAGAACGAAAAGAAGGGCCCCTATGCCCAATAGCCAATGGTTCCGTTCAAGGCTTGAGAGGGTTCCATGCATCAATGGCTTGAGGAAATGAAGAGCAACCACCAAAAGCACGATTCCAAACGCGCTCTTTATCCACTCAAGCCATCGGCCTGATTTGGGCAAGGCGATGGCGAAAGTGCCAACAACCCAGAACAGGGTGCCGAGCCCCAAGGCATAGGCCAGCATTCCAATGCTTCCAAGAACGAGGTTGCCTGTTTTGGCGATATAGCTGAGGAGGCTGATCAGGGCAGGGCCCGTGCATGGAGCAGCCACAAATGCACAGGCAAAACCCAACGCAAAGGCACCCTTAGGACCAATCCCTCCAAGCTCGGCCAGGCGGTTTTGAAGCGAGGGGGGGAGGTTCAGCTCAAAGAAGCCAATCATTGAAGCCGCAAGAAGCGCAAAAAGCAGCGCAAACAAAACATCGAACCATGGCAGAGAGAGCCAGCTTCCGAAAACCCCGCCAGTCCAAGCGACAGCCAGGCCCATGGGCACAAATGGGGTGGCAATTCCCAAAACGAAAAGGCTCGAAAGGAGAGCTGCTTCAAGCTTGGTTTTGGCCTCACGTGCCCCAAAGACGCTCACCGTGATTGCGATCATGGGGTAGACACAAGGGGTGAGGGCAGTTCCAAGGCCCACAAGGTAGATCAGCCCAATTGCGATGAGGGTGTTTCCAGAGCTTAGGGCTGCATCAAAGCGGTTGCTCGCTTCGCTCAGCCAATCGGCACGGCTCACCTTTGCACTAAGGCCCGTTACGGCGAAGAGAAGGAAGAAAATCACCTTTTCCATCAAACCCGCTTTCCGAAGCCTTCTCATCGAAACATCAGCTCCCCCCTGAAATTTGGGCTTGACTTGAAACGCTCGCAATGGAGAAAACGAAGCTTCAACTCAGTTGGCCAAGGCGTTCTTCAGCGAGGTCGTCGGCGATCCGGTGGGTGGGGACACCCCTTTTCTTCGAGCGCTCAAGGATTTCCATGATGGTATCGAAGATCGAGACGACTTGGGCACGGATTTTTTCCGGATTAAGAGGGCGTCCTTCGCGCCTGGCCAAGAGCTCCTCACAGACGTTGATGAGACCTCCTGCATTGATCGCGTAGTCAGGGGCATAAAGGACGCCGCGTTCGTGGAGGAGATCGCCGTGGCGCGCCTCTGCGAGTTGGTTATTGGCTGCACCGGCGACAATCCCAGCACGGAGTCTTGAAATGGTGGAGTCGTTGAGGATCGCTCCCAGCGCGCAAGGGGCAAACACGTCGACTTCTGCATCGAAAATGGACTCAGGAGGGAGGATCTTGGCCCCTGTGCGTTCGGCGACCGCCTTGGCGCGCTCCGGGTGGATGTCACTGATAACGAGCTCTGCCCCTCCCTCAGCGAGATCGCTCGCCAATTGGGCCCCAACATGGCCCACTCCCTGAATGGCGATGCGAAGCCCTCGCAAGCTTTCGCGCTTCAAAGCAAAACGCACACAAGCTTCGATGCCCATTCGCACTCCAAGCGCTGTCCATGGCGAGGGATCCCCGCTGCCTCCTTCTTCGATTGGAAGGCCCGTCACGTGGGGTGTGGCTTTTCGAATTGCGCGCATGTCCTCGACGCTGGTTCCAGAGTCCTCTGCCGTGATGTAGCGGCCTCCAAGGGCATCGACGAAGCGACCAAAAGAAACAAAGAGCGCCTCGCGATCAAATTCGCCCTTTGGACGGAGAACCACGCTTTTTCCCCCCCCAAGGGGAAGCTGTGCCAGGGCAGCCTTGTATGTCATCCCGCGCGCGAGACGCAGGACATCAATGAGAGCGGCTTCTTCGCTTTCGTAGTCCACAAAGCGGCAGCCACCAAGCGCTGGCCCTCTCGCGACACTGTGGATGGCAATGATCGCTCGAAGCCCTAAGCGAGCGTCGCAAGCAAAGTGGGCTTCACCAAAGCCGTGGGACTCAATGGCGCGAAATACTTGCATGTTTGGCGTGTAACTGAGCCAAGGCAAACGCGCAATGACACGGTGCGTCGAATGATGGCGGACCCTATCTCTTGTTCATGCGAAAATAACGTCATGGAATCGGGCATGAAAAAGCAACTCATCGCGTGGACGGCTTGCCTTTTTGTGGCTTGCGTGAGCACGTCTGAAAAAAAGGAAGTGTACTTCGGGCGGGTCGATGGGGCGCCTTCGATGGAATGCTTGCCGGATCTCGATATCGACCGGAAAGAACTTTCTTCCCGAATGCGAGGGGCAATGGAAATCGCTGCTGCTTCTTTTCAACGGCCTGCTCCGCCGCCTCCTGAGGATCGGGCGGCGGATGCCATTTCACGTTGGAGCCAAGGCCCATTTCGCGAATGGCTTCAATGGAAAACGCAGGTTGTGGTCAGCGCCCGCCGGGAACTCGATCTCGCAGCAGAGGAGAATCATCGCCAACGCATCTTAAGTGGGGCTTTGGTTGGGATGATGTATGAAGATTTGGCCCGGACACTCCTCAAAGTTCCCATGCCAGAAGACTTGGACGATGAGCCGGAAGTTCGGGCTGCTTTTGAAAACGTAAGAAAAGAGGAAGCACGGCCTTTTCTTGAGTTTTCCCAAGCCGCATATCGGGCTTGTGCAGCAAATGCCAAGCAACTTCCTGGAATGCGGCAATTTGCTGAGTTTTGCCAGGGGCGCCTTGAGCGCTTGCCTTCGCTTTAGGCTCAAATGGTTGAGGAGGGGGAGGGAGCGGTCTCGGCCAGCGCCTTCTCGATGGCTTGAGGATTAAAGCCCTGAATCACTTTTCCGCGGATGTCAATCAGTGGAATGCTTCCGCCGGCCAGGCCTGCAGCGCGTGCGCGGCGCAGCATTTCTGCTTGTGCAGAGGGATCGCTGTCCACATCTCGCTTGACGAAAGGAACTCCCCGGCTTCGCAGGTAGGACTCTGCTTGCTGGCAAGCTTTGCACCAAGAAGCGCCGAACAAAACGATTTCTGAGGATTGTGATGAGGAGGAAGCCCCAGCGGCAGAAGTTGCTTTTTGGGAACGGGCAGCCTCAGCCAAAGCCTCAAAGGCCTTGCGCTCCATGAGCTGGATTTTGTAGTGACCATCTGGAAGGGGGGCCCGGAGATCGGCCACAAAAATCCGATCAGGATCACGCGATTCGGGTGGAAGCAGGGGAGAGTCGACCCGCACCCACTGCCTGGCTGACTCTGGGATCTCGGAACGCTTTTGCGCTTCGTGAAAACCTCCTTCATCAAACCAGGTCAGAAGAAAGCCTTCGGCTTCGCCTTGAACGCTAAAGGGGATTGCTATAGAGCGCTCTTCTTTTGGGGCACTCGAAAAAGAGCAGCCTCCAATCAAGAAGACCAACCCGCAGGCGATTGCTTTGCGTCTCCTCACAGGCTTAAAAGATAGCTGGACTTTTCTTCTAAGCGAGCCCTAGCGAGAGCTGATTTTGCGCAGGTAGCATTCAACTCGATCGAGAGGATCACGCAACGATTCTGACATTGATGCCAGGCGTGCACTTTCTTGCTCAAGGGTTTTTCTGAGAATGTGGAGTTGGCTTTCCAATTCTTGGTTCCCGTGCTCAAGCTCTTGCCTCAATTCTTCAACCTGTATTGAAAGGGTTTCAATCAGAGCCTTTTTTTCTGCAATCGCCTGATCCAACGCAGCGAGTTCCCATATTTTCCCATCTGCCTCGGTGTGAAGGCCCTGGGCAATCAAGTGTTGATGCGCGCTTTCGAGCTGTTCCCGCTGCTCTTGAAGCGCCATCAGCTCCCGCTGCTCTTGAGACAATTGGGCGACGAGCTCTTCGATGCGGATGCCAAGGGCACTGCGTTGCTCCTGTGCCAAGGCAGCCACTTTTTCAAAGGCGTTTTGAGAGGCCACGGCGGCTTCGATCCCTTGTTCCAAGGCTTCAAGGGTCCGGCCGGCAAATGCCATGGCCCCTTCTATTTCGGGGGGGTGTGGGCAGTGGGGCGCGATTTCGTCAAGATGGGCTTGCAGTGCTTCAAAGCGCTTGCGCCATTGTTTGACCCCAAAGGGGCCGGTTTCACCTGAAAGGGTTAGGTGATGGGTGTGGGGATGAGAAGCAGAAAAGGAAGCACTTGGCTTGCCTTCTTGGACTTCGATTGGAATTTCTGGTACTGATGCAGGGTGTGAATCTTTGTCTTCCTCCCGTGTGCTTGGTTTTGAGGCCTGATTCGAGGGTGAAGCGACTTGCTTCAGGGTGATCTGATGGTGGAGGTCAAAGGGTGAGGCTGGTTGATCCGAGTTGAGCACCTTTGAGGAAGTGGTTGTGGCGGTGTCGATCGAAATGAAATGGGAGGAGTTGCTTAGCAGCAGTTCCCTACGGCATTCTTGAATCGCCTCAAGAAAATGGTGGGCGTCACGAAAGCGCTTTTCTGGATTTTTCTCGATGGCTTGCAAAATCAAGGCTTCGAGGCATTGGGGCACATTTGGGTTGCGATGGGATGGTGGTATGGGAGGATCTCGCACTGCTTTCAGCAAAAACTCACCGGGATACTCACAATCAAAGGGGAGGTAGCAGGTGACCATCTCGTAGAGAACAACCCCTAGGGAGTAGATATCGATTCGACCATCAACACCCCCTTTCCCCTGGATGTACTCTGGGGCAATGTAGCCGGGGGTTCCAAAGATCTGCTGGCTTTGGGTGAGGCTTGGAAGCCCCGCAAGCTTGGCGATACCGAAGTCCAAAACTTTCACAAAGTCTTGGATGTATCCGCGTTGAAGAAGCAAGATGTTTTCTGGTTTGAGATCACGGTGAATCACACCCATTGAGTGGGCCCGCGCCAATGCGCTTGCGATTTGTTCGGCGATGTGCAGGGCACGGAGGGGTGGAAAAGGACCTTCACCCAGCGCTTCAAGAAGGGGAGTCCCCTTGACATACTCCATAACAAGATAAGGGACACCTTCTTCGGTTTCCCCAATGTCGAGGATTTCAACGATGTTTTCGTGGTTGACGCGGTTGGCAGCGCGGGCTTCTCGGGCAAATCGATCTCGTTGTACTGGATCTTGGGCCAAGCGAGGGCGGAGGGTTTTGATCGCAAAGAGCCGGTCGATGAAAAGGTGGCGGGCGAGGTAGACGACGGACATTCCTCCTGCACCAAGCCTTTGGATCAAGCGATAACGGCCACCAATCGTTCGGCCAATCCACGGATCGAGTGCTTCACCCGTCACGGCGAGCCCTCCACGGTTGAGTCCCGCTCCGATCGTCCACCATCCCAGCCTTGCTCCTCCCTGCCTGTGCCTCCGTCTTGCCCGCAAGTGATGCCTTCGCAGTTCTTTCTGCAAAAGCCACGCGCAGGGAGGCTACAGCTGGCTGTGCAGCAAAGGAGGCCTTGCGCGCAATCCTGGTTGATTTCGCAGTTTGAGCCTTCTCCTCCTGGGCCGCATCCCTTGATCCAGAGCCCAAAAATCAGGGTGCTCCACAGAAGCAGTTCACGCATGAAAAGGCGCATGAAGAAACGATGGCTTTTTTGAACTGGCCGCCTCTGGCCAATGTTCCTCTTCATTGCCAGTAGATTAGCAAAGGAAAGGGCGGCAAAAGGTGGGCGACCAAGGGCCTTTACTCTTTGCCTTGTTTTCCCCGATACAGGACACGAATCGGCGTGCCGTAAAAACCAAAACGCTCTCGCAAGGCATTGATGACGTAGCGCTCATAGCTGAAGTGAATTGCTTCCGGTGCATTGGTCATGAGCACGAAGGTGGGAGGAGCAATATCGACTTGGGTGATGTAGTAGAGGCGCACTGAGCGGCCGCGATGCGTGGGAGGAGGGTGCCTTTCGAGGACTTCTGTGAAAAATCGGTTGAGCTCCCCAGTGGTGATGCGCTTGCGATGGGAATCGATGGCCTTTGAAGCTTCTTCGAGAATTCGAAAAGCCCGCTTTCCGGTGTGTGCCGAAAGGAGGACGATGGGGGCCCAGCGAGCAAAAGAGAGGGCCTCTTTTGCCTGTTCGATGGCCCGAAGAGAGGCCTCTTTGTCCTGAAGCAAATCGGCCTTGTTGAGGCCAACCACCAGGGCTTTGCCCCTTTCAACCGCAAGCCCTGCAAGCCTTGTGTCCTGAGCGCGGACGCCTTCTTGGACATCCACAAGGAGCACCGCGCAATCGCAGCGATCGATGGCACGAATGGCCTTCATTACGGCCAAGGACTCAACGCCTGCTTCCACGTTTTTCTTGCGCCGAATCCCTGCGGTATCAATCAGCACGAAAGACCTGGTTTTGCCATCGGGCGTGGTTTGGATGAGCAGGGAGTCGGTCGTGTCAACGGTTGTGCCAGGCCTGGGATCGACGAGTTGCCTTTCTTCGCCAAGAAGCCGGTTGACGAGGGAGCTTTTTCCCACGTTGGGGCGGCCGATGATTGCGATTCGATAGGCGTCTTCTTCAATGGGAATAGAAGCTGCCTGGGCGGAAGAAGGTGGAAGGGCCTTTGCGATGGCTTCTTCGAGCTCCACAAGATTGGCTCCATGGAGCGCTGAGATGGGAATCAGCCGATCGATGCCAAGCGCATACAATTCTGCTGAAGCTTCGAGCACACGGCTTCGGGTATCTGCTTTGTTGGCGACGTAGATCACGGGCTTTTTGGATTCGCGGAGGAGCTGGGCGCATTCCCAATCTGCTGGAGTGGGAGGCGAACTGGCATCAAACACGCAAACCACAAGGTCGGCTTCTTCGAGGGCCGCTTTCACGTGGCGGGCAATGCCTACGCGGAGGGGGTCTTCGGTGTAGGGATCGAAGCCTCCTGTGTCCACAAGCGCGACTGCCCGGCCTCGGATGAAGGCATCGGCATAATGCCGATCGCGCGTGACACCTGGCGTGTCTTCGACAATCGCCAAAGGGGCCTTGGCCAAGCGGTTGAACAGGGTGCTTTTCCCCACATTTGGCCGCCCAACGATGGCGACGATCGGCAGAGTGCCTCGGGCCTGGGCTGGAAGCGACTCGCCTCGCCGACGCCTTTGGGCAAAGGAAGAGGGGAGGGGTTCTTGTGCTTCTTTTTCTTCGCTTTTCGCACTCATGGGAGCTGCCCCTCGCAAACGATCCGTCGCACTTTGTGGGGATCTTCTGTCCAGCCTTCGATCACTTTCACGAAGGTATGCAGGAAAACCTTCCTGCCAATCATCTTTTCGATGGCTTGACGTGCGCTTTGGCCAATCCGCTTGATCCTTTGCCCTTGGGCCCCAATGACGATGCCTTTATGCGATTCTTTTTCGACCACGATTGTGACTCCAATGCGGGTGAGCTGTGGCCCATCGACCCATTCACTCACGACAACTCCAACTCCATAGGGAACCTCTTCCCTGGTTTCAAGGAAAATCGCCTCGCGCACTGCTTCGGCCACGAAGAAGCGCATGGGCCGATTGGTGAGCGTTTCTTGAGGAAACATGAGGCCCGGCCCCAAGTGAGAGCGCACTTCTTTGATCAGGCCATCGATGCCGATGCCTTGGGTGGCGCTGATGGGAACGAGGGCAGAAAAGCGGCGATCCTCTCCGAGTTTTGCAAGAAGGGGCAAAAGCTTGTTTTTCGGATAGAGGCGATCGACTTTATTGAGGGCAAGGACAATGGGCTTTTTCAGGGCTTCGACCATCTCAAGCACTCGCTTGTCTCCGGGATGGAGATCGCAGCGCTCAGAGCAATCTGGTGCTTCGACAACCAAGATGAAAACGTCAACCGCATCGAACACACCTTTGGCCTCTTCGATGAGAATGCGGCTTAGGGTGCTTCGAGGCCGCTCGAGCCCAGGAGTATCGTAGAAGGCGATTTGGGTGCGTCGTCCTTCAGGGTCTGTGCTTTCATGAACCCCGAGGAGCGCAAGCCGTGTGGTTCCGGGTTTGGGTGTGGCAATTGCCAGGGGTTCACCGACGAGCACGTTGAGAAGGGTGGACTTTCCAACATTGGGCCGTCCGATAATCGCTGCACTGCCCGAACGGTGGTCTGCCACTTCTGCTTGGCCGCTTGGTTGGGGGGGTTGTTGAGAAGCTGCTTCGCTCATGTTCTTCTCAATCGTGGCACGAAAATTCCTGGGTGTTTTGGACCAATTGTGCCACGGAGGACATGAATTTATGTGATTGGTGGAAGCGCAAGCATCGAGTTTGCGCTAAATCTCAATGCCATGAAACGCTACATTGCACCCTTTGCCGATGGAGGGGCTTTCGCGGTTGATCGGGAGATCGCTGAGCGGCTGCTTGCGATAGCCCTCTCAAAAGGAGGCGATTACGCTGACCTTTTTTTCGAGTATGAAGTGACTGGGAGCTACTTCTACGAAGACGGGATTTTGAAGAGCGCAGGGAGGGGCGTTTCAGCGGGCTTGGGGGTGCGCGTGCGCAAGGGAGATGCGACAGGCTACGCCTACACAGAAGATTTGCGTTTTGAGGCCATGCGCCGGGCTGCTGAAGTTGCCCGGTCGATTGCCGATGGGGGGCAGAGCCTCACTGTCCCCCTCGCACCTTGTGAGCTTCCCTCGCGCTATCAGGCAGACCACTCCACCATCGAGATCG
>JANWYL010000069.1 GCA_025056955.1 Sandaracinaceae bacterium
ATGCCAAGCCGTGGTTCTTTGGCCCAGGCAAGGCCCAATGAAGGCCGGGAGATCTCCCAAGCCATCGACGAGTTGCGACTTGAAGAAGCCCAAGCAATGCTCGAGGCAGCGCTTCGACGCTTTCCGGACAATCCAGCCCTGCGCTTTGAACATGGCCTTCTTCTTTTCCATCGCGGTGAGTACCGTGCAGCCCGCGAGGAGCTCCTTGCCAACGCCATTCGGGCCGTTGGGTTGCGCCCCGCCTCCGAACGCTTTTTGCTCACCCGAATTGCTGCAAAAAGCGCTGCGATCTTTGAGCACTTCGAACAACAAAGCAGCCCTGACGGGCGATACGTGGTCCGCTACCCTAAAAGTGACAAGGCCATCTTGCCATGGCTTTTTGAGGTATTGCGCCGAATCGATAAGGGCATAGGGGAAATCTTTGGCACTGTCCACTCAGGGCCTGTCCAAGTCGTGCTCGTTCCAAGTGCTGAAATTTTGGCGGAGCTTTCCTCCCTTAGCCTCGAGGAGATCGAAACCACTGGCACAATTGCGATCTGCAAGTGGGACCACATCCTCCTCACAAGCCCTAGGGCACTTGTGCATGGATATCCATGGGCCGACACCTTGGCCCACGAGTTTGTGCACCTGGTGCTCACCCGCCTCACCCGCAATCGGGCGCCTGTCTGGATGCAAGAGGGATATGCCCGCTTTCTCGAGCGCCGCTGGCGTGGCCCTCATGCCCTTGGAGAACTTGATTCCTACTCGATTGATCTCTTGCTTCGTGCCTATCACAAAAACGAACTCCTTTCTTTTGAACAACTGCACCCATCGATTGCCCGCCTGCCTTCTGCAGAGCTTGCGGCCTTGGCCTTTGCCCAAGTGTCGACATTCATCGCATCCTTTTATCGCCGTCACGGGGCTTTGGGGCTTCAGGCCGTGGTCAACCGGGTGGCCCAAGGAATTGATGCCAAACGGGCCTTCGCTGAAATCGCTCAAGCCCCTTTCTCATCCCTTGAGCAAGGCTGGAAGCAAGACCTCGCTGCGCTCTCTCCTCCTCCTGCGCCAAATCATCCCCTGGTCCTGACCTTCCGGGGCAGCACCTCGGACGATGAAGTCGAACGCCTCTCACAACGCCAAGCCCGAGATGCAGTGCGTTTGGGAGATATGCTCTTTGCCCGCCGCCGTTATCTTGCCGCGCGCTACGAGTATGAACGCGCTCTTAGCAAAGGAGAAACCTATCCCTTCATCGCGGTGCGCTATGCCCGCGCGGCCCACGCAGCTGGCACTCCCCTCGCTGCCCTTGACGTGCTTCTGCCCTTGCGAGCCAAGCACCCCCACTACGCTCCGCTTTTCTCCCTCATCGCCCTGAACGCCCTCTCCGCAGGAAAGAAAGATCTTGCCGAGGAGGCAGCGCTTGAAGCGATTTGGATCAATCCCTTTGACCCAGAACCGCCTTGCATCATTGAGCAGATCGGCCGTGGCTCTCAATGGTGGCCAATTGCAACCCAAAGCTGTGCACACCCCCTTGAGAGCCTCCAAAGGAATGGTATTCAATAGGTGGCTGATGCCCTATGCCAAGCCGAAACCTTCCACAGGTCAGCGAGCAGAACTTCGAAGAAGAAGTCTTGCGCTCTTCTGTGCCCGTCATCGTCGATTTCACTGGAAAGTACTGCGCACCCTGCCGGCAAATTGAGCCAATCATCGAAGAACTCGCTAGGGAATTCGCAGATCGCTTGAAGGTGGTCCAATTGGATGTCGAAGAGGGGCCACAAGTTGCAGCCAAAGCAGGTGTGCGCGCCATTCCGACGCTGATCATCTACAAAAACGGAAGCCCCATCGCCACACACAAGGGGGCAGCACCCAAACCAATTCTCAAGCGTTTCTTTGAACAAGCATTGGTTTAGTCTCCTTGTTCTTCACCCTGGGTGAGTCCCATGGCAATCGATTCGACGTTGGTCACAGGTTCCCCTGCTGCCCTCAAGCCCCCCCAACCGGGGCAAGTGATTGGTGAGCGCTATGAAATCATCAATCGAATCGATTCAGACGCCTTGGTTCTCACCTATCATGCGATCGATCAGGAACTGGAAAAAAAGGTGATCGTCCGGTGCACTGCACCGGGTCTTCTCTCTGAGAAAGATGCGCAACGCATCAAGGAGAGGCTGTCACCTTTTAAGGGAAGTAAAGGAGCACCTTCCGGCCGTTCCCTTTGGCTGGGTGTGTTGGACGTCGAAGCAGAAGGGGCGCTTGTGCTCTTCGTTGAGCCCATGCCCAAGGGCTCTTCACTGAGGGCCCTTTTTGACCACCGTCGAATGAGGCACGAGCCCATTCACCCCCGCGAACTCCTCAACTGGTTTGGGCGAGCTGCCCACGCAATTGATCGCATGCATGCCCTTGTGGCTGCTTCTGGCCTCTACCATGGGGATTTGCGCCCAACCCGCGTTTACGTCTCCCAAGACGCAGTTGAGCTTTCAAGCCCCTTTTTGTTGGCAAGCTTGCCTGGAGATGCGGTTGCTGAGGTCATCGCCCGCGACGGAATGCTCCGCCACGCCTTTGCCCCTGAGGTCGCAGAAGGGCTAGGTGGGCCTGCTTCGGATCGGTATGGAATCGCTGCCTTGATTTGGGAGGCCCTTACAGGCTTAAGCCCTCGCCAACCTCTGCCCTCCTCGGTGGATCTCCCTGCTCCCCTTGGGCACATCCTTCGCCGATACCTCAACCCAGACCCTTCAGCTCGTCCTCCCACCCTACAACCCCTCATCGAGGGCTTGGCGCACTTTGCCGGTTGCCCTGTTCCGGCATGGGAAGATCACCTTTTGCTCCCCCAAGGCACACCCATAGGTGACGAATCCGCCGACCACGCAAATACCATCCGCATCTCAACCCAGGACGTTATCGAAAAAGAAGAAGACACAGTCCGTGCCCCACTTCCCTTCGAAGTGCAACCACCGCCTCGGGTTCAACAACCGGATCCACCCCATGCCAACCCTTCCCCTCTTCCACAACCACCCCCTCTTTCTCGCCCCGCTCCTCCACCAATCAGTCCAACAATTTCCCGGTCTCCACCTTCGTCCCAACCCATTGAGGTGAAAAAACCTCCTTCGAGTAAAGACCAGTCCACACTCATCCTCTCACCCCCATCACGCCCTTTGCCTCATCGTTTACCTACCAACGATTCGAGTGAAGTAAAGGGTTGGCTCCTCGTCATCG
The DNA here is from genome assembly GCA_025056955.1 of Sandaracinaceae bacterium. Taxonomy (GTDB): domain Bacteria; phylum Myxococcota_A; class Polyangia; order Polyangiales; family Sandaracinaceae; genus JANWYL01. Next base: position 3,187 of record JANWYL010000069.1, read on the forward strand.
CCTCAGTTGTTGTGGCTGCGCTGATTTTGGGTGCGGCGATCTGGTATCGCTCGAGCCGCCTTGGAAGGGCACCAATGCAAAGCGAGGTCTCCCCGCATGCTTGGCAGCTAGCTTTCTTGGGAGCTTGAGCCCTTTGCCGCGCGGCCCTGCTGAATGATGGAGAGAATTGCATCGTGGAAAACAGGGCGAAAGCCATCGATTTTGCGGTTTGCGCGGCTTGGGCATACCCGATTGGTGAGAAGGACGATCACCACATCGTGCACAGGATCGCACCAAAAAGAGGTGCCAGTCACACCCACTTGACCGAGGCTCTCGTCGCTCAAGCGCTTTCCAATCAATTCTCCTCCCCAGTGGTGCTTGGCAGATAACCCAATCCCGAACCCTCCACGTCCCTTTAGCGCAACCATCTGATCGGTAGAGGCTTTGGAAAGAAGCTGGGAGGGCCTTCCCATCCATCCATCGAGCAAAGCCCTCGCAAAACGCCCAACGCCCCTCGCCGTCCCAAACAAACCGGCATGCCCGCTTATCCCTCCCATCACGTGGCAATTTTCATCGTGCACTTCTCCTCGCAGCCATCGGCCCCTCCACTCATCTCGCTCGGTAGGGGCCACCCGCTTGTGAAAAGCACCGAGCCTTTCAATCGAAAGGGCGGGAGGGTAGCACAAGTCAAGGGGATCGAGCCCCAGAGGATCCACGATCTCCTTTCGGAGATGGGCCGCCAAGTCCATCCCCGTGCTTCTGACAATCACCTCCGAAGCGACGATGTAGCCCAAATCGCTTTGGACTTTTCGGTTGTGACCTCGCTCCATCGATCGACGCGCAGCTTCTGAAAGAATCCAGCGACGGGCAGAAGTGCTTCCTTTTTCGTGAGGGAGATCGAGGTACAGCCCCCCCCATGGTGCGAGGCCCGCATCATGTCTGAGAAGTGCTTCAAGCGTGGCTGCGCCCCCTACCGTCCCTTTGAGGTCTGGAAAAATCTGCTCAGCGCGCAACTCCAAGGAAATACGCCCGCGTTCCACAAGACGCAAGCAAATCGCAGCAAACACGGATTTGGTGAGTTCGGCCAGATCATAAATTGTGTCCTCTCGAACAGCCAAAGCAGTGCCCCGAGCAGGATGTTCCCCCTCTGGGAAAAGGGTGCCACCCACCGCCGTGATCTCGTCGAGTTGACCGTCTGGCCAGCGGCAAGAAATGAAAGCCACCCCTCCAGGAAATGCGCGGCTTGCCACCCCTGCCCGCAAAAGCCGCTCGGCCTCCCTTCGAATCAATGCTGCCCAGCCTGACACCCGCTCCACCTCCCTCTTTGAAGCCTCGCTTTGCTTTTTTTCTATCCTAGGTTAATCAATCCCCCTTTGTCTACACCACCCATGAGAACTCAAGGTCCCCCCTATGCCCTCGCCTCCCCGCAAGGTCAACCCATCGAAGCCCTGTTCAAGTCAAAGCCTGAAGACTTCGAAGTCCATGAGATTCCTGCATATCCACCTTCTGGAACAGGAGAACACATCTATATCCACATCGAAAAACGCGGCATTGACACCATCGAAGCAATCCGTCGCCTCTCCCGGGCACTCAAGCTCAGCCCAACCCGTTTCGGCCATGCTGGGATGAAGGATCGCCACGCATTGAGCACCCAGTGGTTGAGCATTCATTCCCCCTTGCCCTCCAGTGCCCTCGAGAAACTGGCTCTTCCAGGCCTCCGCATCCTCGAAATCTCCAGGCATCGCAACAAACTCCGCGCAGGTCACCTCCGTGCCAACCGCTTCTGCATCGTGCTTCGGAAGGTTGCCCCCTCTTGCTTTGAGCCAATCCGGGAAAGGCTCGAATGGCTCAAGACACAGGGCTTGCCTGCATACTTTGGCGAGCAGCGCTTTGGAAGGGCTGGAGACAACGCCACCCGTGCCTGGGAATGGCTCCTTGGTAAAGGTCAAGCACCCTCTCACTCCCTCGAGGGGCGGCTTTGGGTTTCTGCCCTCCAGGCTGAGATTTTTAACGCTCTCCTCGATGCCCGCATCCGCGCTGGTGAGTACGGGCGCATCATCGAAGGTGACCTCGTGCGCAAAGAAGACACAGGAGGGTTGTTCATCGCGGACGGCAGCCTCGCCATGCAAGAGCGCGCAGCCCGTTTTGAGCTAAGCCCCACAGGGCCAATCGTAGGCCCACGGATGCTTTGGCCCGAAGGAGAAGCGCGGAGGCGCGAAGAAGCCGCCATCGCACAGGCAGGGCTTCACCCAGAACTCCTCAGTCGCTTGGGCCGCTATGGCAAAGGCAGCCGCCGACCTTACCGCTTCCCCGTCCGCGACACCCATATCAGTTTTGATGCCAGTAACCACCTCGTCACCATTCATTTCACCCTTCCCCCTGGCGCTTATGCTACAGAACTCATCCGCGAGCTCACCCAGGGTGGCGCACGAGATGCATCTTTGCTTCACCAAGGAGCAGCTCCCACCAACAACCAGTCAAACGATTGAGTGAAACCAACCATCAACCTGATCCCAGCGCAACCGTCTCCACAATCTCAAGGCCAAACCCATCGAGCGCAACGATCCGCCTCGGTCGCCGTGTGAGAAGGCGGATTTTTCCAAGCCCCAACCTGCGCAAAATTTGGGCTCCAATTCCATACTCTCTCATCACCTCACCTCGCTCGAGCTTTGGCTCCTCAATCCCTCCACCAAGCCACCCCCTGAGCTCTGCCTCGATGTTCATGGGCCATGAAAAAAAGACAATCACCCCCTTCCCCTCCCTCTCAATCACATCGATCGCCTCCCTCAGCACCAACTTCTCTGGAAGCTGCACCCCAAATATGTCTCCCAGCACACTCCCCGTATGCATGCGCACAAGTGTCGGTTCACCTGGGTTCAACCCTTCACCATGCACGCAAGCCAGATATTCCCTTTCACCACTCACTGGGCTTCGAAACAGGTGAAACCTCCACCTCTTCCCGCTTCCCAACACCAAATCCCCTCGCATCCTTTCTTCGATGAGCTCTTCGTGGGCCAGCCGATAGTGGATGAGTTCCGCAATGCTTACGATGTGCAGCTTGTGCGCGGCCGCAAAGCGCTCGAGATCCGGCATCCTGGCCATTGTTCCGTCGTCATTCATGATTTCGCATATCACCCCTGCAGGGTAAAGCCCCGCAAGCCGCGCCAGATCCACAGATCCCTCGGTGTGACCGCTTCGTTGAAGCACACCGCCAGGACGCGCTCGCAATGGAAAAACATGCCCAGGGCTCACCAAATCGCTCGGTTGGGTCTTTGGATCAACCGCAACCCGAATGGTGTGGGCACGGTCATGCGCTGAAATCCCCGTCGACACCCCTGTCCTTGCCTCAATCGATACAGTAAAAGCAGTGGAACGAGGCGAGCGATTTGTATCAACCATCATTGGCAGTCCAAGCTCCCTCACCCTCTCTTCCGTCAAGGTGAGGCAGATCAACCCACGAGCATAACGCGCCATGAAATTGATTGCTTCCGGAGTCACCTTTTCGGCAGCCATGACGAGATCGCCTTCGTTCTCACGATCCTCGTCATCAACGAGAATCACCATGTTTCCCTTGCGGATCTCTTCAATCGCACGCCTCACCCTCTCAAAAGCACGTTCTCCCTTCAACTGCATGCCATCAACCACCTTCTCGGTGACCTTGGCCTCGAACTCAACCATCTCCTTCCTCGCGTTACACTTCTTGGTGCTTTTGGTTTAGAATTCCACTCCCAATTCTGGGTTGAAGTTTGGTGGAGCGCCATCAACTCCTGGTTTTCCAAGCAGGCGCGCAATGTACTTTGCGATCACGTCAACCTCGATGTTGACGCGATCACCAGGTGCTCGCGCGCCAAGCGTCGTTTTGCTCAGGGTGATCGGAACGAGCACCACATCGAAGCTGACACCATGAGAACGGTTGATCGTAAGGCTAACCCCATCAACAGCCACCGATCCTTTGGGCGCAAGGAATGGCGCAAGCTCAGGAGGAACAGTGTAGGTGACCTTCAGCGCTTCTCCCAACCTCTCCAGCCCACTCACAACTCCAACACCATCCACGTGCCCCGTCACAAAATGACCGCCCAGGCGATCTCCAACTGCAAGTGCTCTCTCCAAATGCACCCGATCGCCAACACGAAGTCCCCCAATGGTTGTGCGCGCAATGGTTTCCGCACTCGCTTGAACAGAGAAGGTGCTTGCCCTCCACCTTACCACAGAGAGGCAGACACCATTTACAGCAATTGATTCACCTTGAACAAAATCCTTGTAAGGACACTGAATTTCAAGCTCACACCCTTGCTCCAACTCTCTCTTGGATATGACTTCCCCAATCACATCAATAATCCCAGTGAACATGCCACACCATCCCTCACGAAAACACCATGCACCCATTTGGCTCACCAGTCCAGCCGATTGAGCCACCCTTGGATCATCGTGTCCTCACCAAATGTCTTGACTTGTATCCTTTTCAATCGCAACGCCTGAGCAATGCGCTCGGGCGGAAAACGCCTTGCCGCCAAGCCGGGAGCATTCTCATCGCCAAGGATAAGGGGCGCCACAAAAATGCTGCACCGGTCCACAAGGTTTGCATCAAGCAAACTCCCTGCAAGACGTGCCCCACCTTCGACGAGCACGCGAAGGATATCCCTTTGAGCAAGTTCTCGAAAGAGCCAAGGGAGATCAAGCCTACCCTCTTCCGCCCACGGCACTTCGATCAGTTCCACCCCCATCTGAGTCAATGCCTTGGCCTTCTTTGGATCAACCAAGGGAGAATGGGCGATCCACGTGGCTTGCTGGAAAGCGCTTTGAACGATGTGGCTTTCCATTGGCGTTCGCAAGTTGGGATCGATCACAATTCGGACAGGTGGAGGGTGCGGAAATTCCTCAAGAAGCCGCAGATCCAAGCGGGGGTTATCCGCAATCACCGTCCCCACCCCAACCATCACTGCATCTGAAAAGGCTCTCATCTTGTGCACTTCTCGCCTCGCTTCTTCACCCGTGATCCAACGCGAATCACCGCTTCGAGTGGCAATGCGTCCATCCAAAGTCACAGCAACTTTGAGCTCCACCATGGAGCGCCCCAGGAGGGTGACGGTTGCAAAATCCATCACAAGATCCTTGGCCTCATCCTCAAGCACACCTACCTCCACCTGCACGCCACTTTCCCGCAAACGATCCACTCCGCGGACAGGACCATGGCGTTTTGGATCGAGGCATCCGATCACCACCTTCGTCACACCTGCCTGCAGGATGGCATCGACACAGGGTGGTGTGCGGCCATGGTGATTGCAAGGCTCAAGGGTGCAATAGAGCGTTGCTCCCCTCGCCTCCTCCCCTGCAGCCATGAGCGCCACAACCTCGGCGTGGGCCTCTCCTGCACGGGCGTGATGGCCTTCGCCTAGGATTCTCCCATCCTTTGCAACGACCGCCCCCACATGTGGATTTGGCGCTGTCTTCCCGCGCTGAGCCAGCTCAAGCGCCCTGCGCATCAATCGCTCGTCTTCCATGCACCCAATCTTTGGCACACCCATCGTGCCCATCCATCCCTCTCTCTAACAAGACGCATGAGTGCAAAATCAATCCGCCATTTGTATGCCTTTCCCTCGCATTCCATGCCTCTCAAGAAGCGCAACAAACTCCGCATGCGCTGTTTGAGGAAAAAGGTCAACGAGCACAATCCGCTTGAGATCGTAGCTTTTGCAAAGGCGGGCGAGATCGTCCACAAGGGAAGCCGCGTGACAGGAAACGTAGACAATGCGCTCCGGTTGGAGCGCAAGCAGCCTCCCGATGATTGCGCCTGCTCCCCCTCTTGGTGGATCCATGACCACAACTTCAGGCCTGGTGGCTTTGCGCTTTTGAGAAAGCTCGAGGAATTTGGCAAGCACCTGCCCCGCATCTTCAGCCCAGACCTTTGCTTCAAGCCCGTGGGCTTTGAGATTGTGGCGATTCATCTCCGCGGCTTCTCTATCGATTTCCACGGCATCGAGGGCACTGGAGCGGGCCGCCAAGGCCAAAGTGAAAAGCCCTGAGCCCGCATAAAGCTCAAGCACCCTTTTGCCCTCTGCCTGAGCCCCTTCGAGGACCAGATGCCCAAGCACCTTTGCTGCTTGGCGGTGTGCTTGTCGAAAGCCCCCAGGAGCCCCCCTGAGCATGCGCCCCTCTCCATCGCGATAAAACTCAGCTGCAACCCCAAAATCAGCAGTGGACTGGGTTCCTTCGCCGATTGCCACCCTCGCCCCTTGGAGCACCCCCTTTTCGACCAAACGCTCAACTTCTCGGTAAAGGGAAGGAGGCTGCGGGCATGCGGAACGCAAGGTCAAAACGAAAGAGCCTCCCCATTCGGTGTCGCTCACTCCCAAAAGCACCTCTCCCTCCCCTTTGAGATGCCGGTGCAAGCAACCCGTCAATTCCTTCCGCAATCTTTCTAAGCCCTCATCGAGCACATGACAGTGCCTTGGAACAACCAGACCGGGGCCATGGACTATGCGGTAGCCGATCGATGTCCTTCCTCCTTCTTCTTTCCACGCCAATCGAGCCCGCAGCCGGTAAGCGTATTCCGGATCTGGCGCTTCGACACCACAATCCAGAAGTTGCAGCCCTTTCTTTTTCGCACGCTCCAAAAACATCCGGACTTTCCATTGGATTTGCACCCTTCGCTCAAGCCCAGCCCAAGGACATCCACCACAACGTTCTTGATCCTCGCAAAGCGCCTTGCGCCGACCTTGGATTGGATTGACCACCTTGAGTGAGAGGGCCCGCACAACTCCATTTCGTTGGAAAGGCGCGTGAAGCTCAACCATCTCCCCAGGAAAAACTCCCGGAACCCTCGCCTCCTTGCCGCTTGCCCCCACAACAATGCCATTGCCATCGCTGTCCAACCCAACCACAGGCCATAACTTTTCCGACTTCACAAATTCCGGCATTTCCACTTCCTGTCAAACATTGGATTTGGAACTTTCAAACACTTTCAAAAAAAAGATGTTGACATTTTTGCAAGTCGCACCCAAATAATTCTGTGAATCTAACCCTTACGTAAAGGTAAGAGTTGTGCCTGTCACTCGCTCAAAACCCGCCTGCCCATCACACGGCTAGGGAAATCCCATCCTTCTCTTATCCCTCCATCCCCCAAGGCCAACGATGCCACTGGATTGAAGGTTGGAGACTTGGCCAAGCGAACGGGCAAAAGCATCCGTGCCCTCCACCTTTACGAAGAGCTTGGTCTGCTTGAACCAAAGCAAAGAAGCAAAGGCGGTTTTCGGCTCTATTCTGAAGAAGCCGTCCAGCGGGTGTTTTGGATCACTCGCCTCCAAGAGATAGGCTTTTCGCTCCCAGAAATCCGCGATCTTCTTTCAAATTGGAAAGCGAGCGCATCCGCCCCTCAAGCGATGCAGCGGGTGCGGGAGGTCTACCATCGCAAGCTTGAAGAAGCCCGTCTGCAGCTCGCAAAGCTGCGTTCTTTGGTGCGAGAGCTTGAAGAAAGCCTGGCCTATCTCGAAACATGCATGAATTGCGAACCAGAGCGTGTCGTCAGTGATTGCCTTGCTTGCGAGCGCCATTCTTGTGAATTCGAAGAGCGTCCTGCCTTCATCGTTGGACTTCACTGAATACCCATTTTTTTAAGAACGGAGTCAAACCATGGCCTTGTCCTTTCCCATCTACCTCGATAACCACGCAACCACCCGTGTTGATCCCCGTGTGCTCGAAGCGATGCTGCCATACTTTACTGAGCACTACGGAAATGCCGCCTCGCGCAACCACGTGTTCGGGTGGCAGGCAGAGGAAGCCGTCGAAAATGCCAGAGAACAGGTACGCACTTTGATTGGGGCAAAAAGCCCAAAGGAAATCATCTTCACCTCTGGCGCAACAGAGAGCAACAACCTCGCCATAAAAGGAGTCGCCTACCAGTATCGCGAAAAGGGCAACCACATCATCACCGTCAAAACCGAGCACAAAGCTGTGCTTGAGACGTGCAAACGGCTTGAGCGGGAAGGGTTTGAGGTGAGCTACATCGACGTCAACAAGCAAGGCCAAGTCGAACCCGACGATGTGCGCAAAGCGATTCGAGACAAAACCATCCTTGTCTCTGTCATGCTGTGCAATAACGAGATTGGAACCATCCAACCCATCGCCGAAATTGGGAAAATCACCAGGGAGCGGGGGGTGCTCTTCCACACCGATGCCGTGCAGGGCCTTGGCCGCACCTTTTTTGACGTTGAAGCCATGAATGTCGACCTGGCTTCTTTCTCAGCCCATAAGATCTATGGACCTAAAGGCATTGGAGCCCTTTACGTCCGACGGAACCGACCTCGGGTGCGGCTGACTCCCATCATCGACGGAGGAGGGCATGAACACGGCATGCGCTCTGGGACCTTGAATGTGCCTGGCATTGTGGGATTTGGAAAAGCCTGCGCAATCCTCAAAGAGGAAATGCATGAAGAAAACGAGCGCCTCCGAATGCTTCGCAACCGGCTGCGAGAAAAGCTCTTCAGTGCCCTTGAGATGATTCATCTAAACGGTGCCGAAGATCCTTGGCGCCATCCTGGAAACCTTCACGTCTCCTTCTCCTTTGTTGAGGGCGAAGCCCTGATGATGGGCATCAAAGAAATCGCTGTGAGTTCTGGAAGTGCCTGCACGAGCGCAAGCCTCGAGCCCAGCCATGTGCTCCGGGCCTTGGGCGTCGATCCAGAACTGGCTCATTCTTCCATTCGTTTTGGAATTGGGCGGTTCAATACATTAGAGGAAATCGACTATGTCGCCGAGGCAGTCATTCGAGAAGTCAATCGTTTACGCGAAATGTCGCCTCTTTACGAACTGTACAAAGAAGGCATTGATTATCGCACCATTCAATGGATTTCCCATTAATTGAATAATGTTGGGAGGTGAATATGGCATACTCAAGCAAGGTGATTGATCACTATCAAAATCCTCGCAATGTCGGCACCTTGGATAAAGATGATCCGAATGTCGGAAATGGGCTCGTTGGAGCTCCCGCATGCGGCGATGTGATGAGGCTTCAAATCAAAGTCAATCCAGAAACCGAAGTCATCGAAGATGCCAAATTCAAAACCTATGGATGCGGCTCTGCAATTGCTTCAAGTTCACTGGCCACTGAGTGGATCAAGGGAAAGACCATCGATGAGGCATTGAAAATTAAAAACACAGACATTGTGCGCGAGCTGAATCTGCCTCCTGTCAAGATCCATTGTTCAGTGCTGGCAGAAGATGCAATAAAGAGCGCAATTGCTGATTACAGGAGAAAGCAAGCGTTGCTTCGCGCAAAGCGAAAGGAGGAAGCAACCATTCAATCAGATTCATCAGAAGCACGTGACAACAAAATGCCAAAAGAAAATAACTCTGTTCAATCAAAATCTTAATTGCGACCAAGAGGGTCGGGATGGAAATCCAAGCTCAAATCCAACCTGCTTCAAATGAAAATGGCCAAAACGGGTGGTTAAAGGAAGAAGGGCCACCAATCCGATTGACCCCTTTGGCAATTGAGATGGCAAAAAAAGCAATTGCAAGGCGTGGTCTACCCACTTTTGGGCTTCGCCTTGGAATTCGAGGAGGGGGCTGCTCAGGAGCAAGTTATGTGATAGAGTTTGTAGAACAGCCTAGAGAACGGGATCATGTTTTCGAGTTTGATGGTCTAAAAGTCGTTGTCGATCCGAAGAGCCTCCTTCTGCTGA